>JAPPFQ010000329.1 GCA_028875135.1 Acidobacteriota bacterium | reverse complement strand
ATCCCCACCCTGGCTTGCGCCCTGGTCACCTGGCTGGTCAGCCTTCGCACGCCCCCGGAAGACGAGACCCTGCTCAACCGTTTCTACGCCATCCTGAGCACCCCGGTGGGCCAGGACGAGAAACTGCGCCAGGCCGGCATTCAACTCCCGGCCATGGCCGGTACGGATGCCGCTCAACCTCCGGCGCCGGACCCGGAGAAGATCGGTGAGCTCTACCGGTTCTACGCCCGGGACAAGATCTACGGATCCTCCAGCACCATCGAGCTGCGGCGGGAAGCAGGGCTGCAGTGGTTCTACAGGGGATTCGTGTCCATCACGCTCTGGTGCCTAGGCCTGATCGGCGCGGCCCTGGCCTTTTCCTGGTGGATGCAGTCCTGACATGGCAACGATCGACTGGCTGATCCTGGCGGCTTACCTGGTGCTGATCGTCTTCATGGGGGGCTGGTTTGCGCGCCGCCAGAACAGCACCGAGGCCTTTTTCCTGGGAGGGCGCTCCGTCCCCTGGTGGGCGGTGGGTTTCTCCTTTTTCGGCTCCTCGATCAGCACGGGGACCTTTCTGGCCTTTCCGGGCCAGGGGTACGGGGGCGACTGGATCCCCCACCTATCCCACCTGATCTTTCCCGTCATCGCCGTCCTGGCAGCCTGCTGGGTGATTCCCTACTACCGGCAGCAGGTCCGCATGAGCGCCTATGAATTCCTGGAGCAGCGCTTCGGGTACGGCACCCGCTGCTACGCCTCCTTGATCTACGTCCTTTACCACCTCTTCCGCAATGGCATGATCCTGTTCCTGATGGCCAAGGCCCTCAACGCCATGACGGGATGGGACCCTGTGGCCATTCTGGTCGTGTGCGGCATCCTGGCCGTCCTCTACACCATGCTGGGAGGCCTGGAGGCCGTGATCTGGACCGACGTCCTGCAGTCGGTGACCCTGTTCGGCGGCGGACTGTTCTGCCTCTGGTTTCTGACCTTCGGATCGGACGACGGCGCCTTTCACTTGTTCCAGGTCGCTGGGGAAGCCGGCAAGTTCAAGCTGGTGGACTGGTCCCTGGACCTGTCCCACCCCACCATCGTGGTGATTATTCTCTACGGACTGGTCCACCACGGCACCTACTACACCACCAGCCAGGACGTGGCCCAACGCTACCTGGCCGCCTCCAGCACCCGTTCCTCTCAAAAGGCGCTCTTGTGCGGCGGGCTCAGCATCGTCACCACCTGGACCCTCTTCCTGCTGATCGGTTCGCTCCTCTATGCCTACTACCAGATTCACCCCGGCCAGTTGCCGGCCGAAATCGCGGCCAGGGAGACCCAGATCTTTCCCTTCTTCGTGATGCAAACGATTCCGCCCGGAATCAGCGGACTGATCCTGGCCGGAATGACCGCGGCCGCCATGTCCAGCCTGGACACCACCATCAACAGCCTGGCCATGATCACCGTTCGGGACTTCTACCTGCACTTTCGTCCCCAGGCCAGCGACCGCCGCCAGCTTGTACTGGGGCGGATCGCGTCCGGCTTTTGGGGCATTCTGGGAATCGGCTCGGGATTGTTGATGCTGGCCGGCGTGGAGAGGGCCTACTATTTCGGCGCCACCGTGAGTTCCTTCATCGGAGGAGGAATTCTGGGACTCTTCCTGCTGGGGATGTTCGTCCGGAGAGCCCACACCCGCGGCGTCTGGGTGGGAGTGATCACCGGAATAGCGATTTCCGTCTGGGGGGGAGCGGACACGATCCTGGAGATGCTGGGCGCCTCGTCAGCCTTCATCGAGAGCGTGCGCTTCCCCTGGCACCCCTGGATGATCATGGGCCTGGGAAACATCGCCTCCTTCACCGTGGGCTGGCTGGCCAGTGTGGCCCTGCCGGACGGGAGGAGGGCCGTGGCCACAGCCGCCCCGTAGAGACGTAAAGGCTGCAGATTGAGGGAGCAGGCACTCAAGGATTGGTCGGGGCGGTGCAGACCAGGATCTCCATGGTTTCCTCGCCGGTGTTGTCCACGGCGTGCTCGCACCAGGCGGGAAGGTGCACAAACACTCCCGGCCTAACCGGCACCCGTCGGCCCGCCAGGATCATGTCGCCGTTGCCCCGCAGAACCAGGTAGCACTCCTCGGTGTAGTGACTGGCCGTCTCCGAGGTCACGTGGGGCGGCAGATAGTACATGGTCAACCCGAAGTTCTTGGAAGGAGCCTTGGGGTTGGTGGGATGCAGCACCCGAACCCCGACACCTTCGCTACCCGGAAACTGGAGCGGCAATCCGTCCTGGACGGTCACCACGTTGGGCTGAACCGGTTCCGCCGGCTTGGGGATCGGCGGTTCCTCACCACTCTGATAGCCCTTGTACTGGGTAATCTTGGCCACTTGAGCACCTCGTTTCTCTGCGTGGGTAACCCCTAAACCTCTACTCCCCACTACCTACCGGCCACCCGTCACTACGTCGACCAGACCCGGTACGGCCCCGTGTCCGGATCCTGGCCGCGGGCGAAGTTCTTGCCGTCCAGGTATTTCACCTCTATCTCCACGTCCTTCAGGGCCAGCTCGGGGATGATGTCGTCGTCGCGGTGGTGCAGCGTCACTTCCACCTGGTTCTTGCCCTGCATGGGCCAGTGGTCCCGCGGCAGCCGGTAGATGTACCAATAGCCGAAGACGCGGTAACGCGGAGCCCTCATGCGGTAAACCCGGTTGATTTTTCTCAGGCTCGATTTGGGCAGCTTCTTGCCGTTGAAGCGGAACTCCATGCGGTCGGTTTCGGTGGCTCCGGTCAGCCGGAATCGGAGCAGGACCTCGTGGACTCGGCCCATCTTGTCCCAACGCGGCAGGTCATCCGAGACCACCAGGTGGGTCTTTACCGGCTGGTTCACTTTCAGAGTCTCGGGCAGAGGCATCTGAGGTCCGGTCGCCCTCTGCCTGGTGGGGACGTAGTAAAACTTATCCTTGGCGGTCATGATATCGGGGTGGCTCATCTCCCGCAACTGGGCATAGAACTCAGCGCGGTAGGGATAGGCCGTGAACCACTGGGATAGATAGAGTCCATCGATGCCCTGGGCCCAATAGTTGCAGGCCACGGCTCGAATGAACTCGATGGTGCCGTTGTCCAACCTGTCGGAGTGAACTTCGGGCTGGATGACGGCATGCACCCGGCAATCCCTGTTCCGGGCCGCTTCCACCATGGGACGAAAATCGGCCAGTTGATCCATCCTGTGGGAATAGCTCTCTCCAATCACAACCTCCACGATTCCCCGATCGATCCACTCCCGCACGTCCAGGCCCCGGGAGTTGGCCTCGTCCAGGCTGACCGGCACCCGAACCGCCAGCTCGCGGTTGGATCCGCTGGCCTTGAGGGCGTCATGGATCCGTTTGACCCAGGCGGTCATGAGAGGGCGGCCGGCATCCACTTCCTTGGGGTGGAAGTAGTGGTAGTGACCGAATAACAGCTCGAAGCCGTCTATCGGGTAGTTGTTCAGCACTTCCTCGATGAGCGCGAAGCGCTCGTCCCGCACTTCCTGGTGCTTGAAATCCAGTTTCCTCAATCCTGGAAAGCTCTCGTCCAGGTCGCCCTTGGCGCCAATTTCCAGGTGCTGGTTCTCCCAGGTAAAGTTGGCCGAACGAACGTCGTTACGACGCTCCTTGCCTCTCCCCCGGTTGAGGAACAGTGAGGGATAGATGGCCAGTCCCTTGGCCCGGGCCCGCTCGCACACGATACGCAGGGGATCCCCTCCGGAATCCAACATCATTCGGGCGTTCTGGTGGGCCCGGCGGAAGATCAGGTGGGTCCACTCCTTCACCGGATCCCCCCAAAGCTCGCCGGCCTTGGTATCGTGCAACACCGTCCGGCCATCTCCCAAACCGAACATCAAGGCATCCACCGGAGTGCCCACAAGGTCGTCCACCGAGGCTTCGAACTCTTCCTTCAGCATGGGAGGCTCGTAGATGTAGATGGAGGAATGGCGGCTGTCGTCGTAGTACATGAGCCGCGGTTTCCTTCTCGAGCCGTGGCTTGCGGGGCCCGGAGCCGACGGCGCCGGACCGGCAACCCCGACGGATGCGGCCGTTGAGGCCAAGCCTGCAGTGAGCGCCGTCCTCACGAATTCGCGTCGCTTCATTTTTCAAGACTCCTTTCCAAAGATTGTCGAACTTTTCCGAACCAGGTCAGGGACCACCCCGTTCCCGGCTCCTTCAGGCTAGGACATATGCACCAGGTAGGAACCAGCGTCGGGATCCTGGCCGCCCTGGCCGCGGGCAAAGTTCTTTCCTCCGAGATACTTGATTTCCATTTCCACGTCCCTCAGGATCAGTTCGGGAACGATGTCGGCATCGCGCCGCAACAGGGTTGCCTCCACCTGGTTCGAGCCTCTCTCGGGCCAGTGTTCCCGGGGAAGACGCCACACGAACCAGTAGCTGTGCACCCGGAAGAGCGGGGCTCGCAAACTGTAGTACCGATTAATCTTTCTCAAGCCGGAATCGGGCAATTCCTTTCCGTTGAGACGAAACCTCACTTGATCGGTCTCGGTGGAACCAATGAGCCTCAAGCGGAGCAGCACCTCATGCACCCGTCCTACCTTGTCCCAACGATCCAGGTCGTCTGCGATCGGCAACGGCACCTGGACCGGCTGATTCATCTTCAGCGTCCGGGGAAGCGCCGGTTTCGGCTCGGACGGCTTAGGGGAGAAGACACTCTGGGTCGAGGCGTAATAGAACTTATCCCTGGGAGCCATGACGTCCGGATGGGCCACTTCCCGAAGCCGTTCATAGAAGCTGGGCTCGTAGGGCCAAGCGGCAAACCACTGGGCAAGGTAGAGCCCGTCCACGCCTTGATCCCAGCAGTTGGAGGCGACGGCCCGGGTGATTTCAATGGGACCGTCTTTCAGCCTGTCGGAATTGACTGCCAGGCCAATGGCTCCGTGAATACGGCAACTCGAACCCTTTGCCGCCTGAACCAGGGGCCGGAAATCGGCCTGCTGATCCATGGTGTGCTGGTAGGTCTCGCCGATCAGGACGTCCACAATGCCTTGCCGGATCCACTCGCGTACGTCCAGGCCCAGGGCATGGGAGGTCTCGATGCTGGCCGGAACCCGGATGGCCAACTCCCTTCCCTCTCCGCTGGCCTTGACGGCGTCGTAAACCCGCTTGATCCAGGCCGTCATGAGGGGGCGTCCCTGTTCCACTTCCCCGGGATGGAAGAAGAGCACGGCGGGGCTCTTGTAGTTCAACTGCAGCTCAAAACCGTCCACCGGGTAGTTCCGCAGCACCTCGTCGATGACCGCGAAACGTTCGTCGCGTACCTCCTGGTGCTTGAAATCGAGGTTGGTGCTCCCTTCCAGATCCTCCAAATCACCCTTGGCCCCGATCTCCAGGTGCAGATTCTCCCAGCGGAAGTTGGAGCTGCGGACGTCGTCTTCTCGCGTCCCCCTTCTGCCCTGGTTGACCAGCAGGGTGGGATAGATGGCCACCCCCTTGGCTCGAGCCCGCTCGCAGATGATGCGGAGGGGATCCCGCCCCGAGTCCAGCATCATCTTGGCATTCTGGTGGGCCCGGCGGAAAATTAGGTGGGGCCAC
>JAPPFQ010000582.1 GCA_028875135.1 Acidobacteriota bacterium | reverse complement strand
CCTCCCTGATCGTCGCCCACGAATCCCTTGCGGAACGGATCCGTCCGGTGGCCCGCAGGTGCGGCGTGGCCGTAATCGGCGACGCCACTCCGGAAACCGACTCCGCCTCGGTCCGGCTTCCCTCGATCCCTCCCTCGCGACGGGCCATGATCGTCTACACCAGCGGCACCACCAGCCGGCCCAAGGGGGTGGTCTCCACCCATGGAAACCTCGAGGCCCAGATCCGGACCCTGGTCCGGGCCTGGCGATGGCAACCGCAGGACCACATCCTGCACATCCTTCCCCTGCACCACGTGCACGGCATCGTCAATGTCCTGTGCTGCGCTCTCTGGTCGGGCGCCACCTGCGAGATGCTGCCCGGATTCCAGGCCGGAGAGGTGTGGGAGCGGTTTGCCCGGGGTCCCCTCACGCTGTTCATGGCGGTGCCGACCGTCTACTCCATGCTGATCACCGCCTGGGAGGCCTCGCCTGCTTCCCGGCGAAAGACCTGGTCTCAGGCCTGCTCCAGGATGCGCCTGATGGTTTCGGGCTCGGCGGCGCTGCCGGTGCACGTGCTGCAGAAGTGGCAGCAGATCAGCGGCCATCGGCTGCTGGAACGCTACGGCATGACCGAGATCGGGATGGCCCTCTCCAACCCCCTGGAGGGCGAACGTCGGGCGGGTTACGTGGGGACACCGCTTCCAGGCGTCGAGGTGCGATTGGTGGACGACCAGGGGAAACCGGTCGAGGCCGGCGCTCCGGGGGAGATTCAGGTCAGGGGACCGGGTGTCTTCGGGGAGTATTGGCAAAGACCCGAGGAAACCCGGGCGGCGTTCACCGACGGGTGGTTCCGGACGGGAGACATGGCCGTGGTGGAGAAGGACTGCTACCGTATCCTGGGCCGCCAGAGTGTGGACATCATCAAGACCGGAGGATACAAGGTCTCGGCCCTGGAAATCGAAGAGGTTTTGCGAACCCACCCGGACATTGCCGAGTGTGCCGTGGTCGGACTTCCCGACAGGGAATGGGGAGAGTGCGTGGCGGCGGCGCTGGTTCCCCGCTCCGGCCGGTCCCCCGATCCGGACCGCCTGCGCCTTTGGGCCAAGGCCAGGCTGGCCGTCTACAAGGTGCCCCAACACTTCCTGCAGATGGACAGCCTGCCCCGCAACGTGATGGGCAAGGTCAACAAGCGCGAGCTGGCCAAGTATTTCCCGGCTGAATGATTCGCAACCCGGAGCGGGGGCCCAGCGAACCGGGATTTGGATCCGGCCCAGAGTCCTTGCTTTTTTTCAACAGGTAAGGCATAGTTAATTGAAGTAAGGAATTCGGTATTTTCCATGGTCCAATCTGCAATCACGTCAAAAGGACAGACGACACTGCCTAAGTCCGTGCGACAGGCACTCGGTGTCAAGACTGGAGACCGCGTACGCTATGTCATTCTGGACAATGATGTCCGGATCTTGCCCGTGCGTCCCATCGGGCGACTTTTTGGAGCATTGAAACACGACGGTCCGCCCCTGACACTGGAGGAAATGGAACAGGCTGTCGCCGAGGGGGCGGGCGAGGAGTGATTGCGCTCGATACCAAGGTCCTGATCCGCTACCTGGTGGCGGACGACGCGAGGCAGGCAACGGCTGCCCGTATGCTGTTGGAAGGGTTGACGACTGAACGGCCGGGTTTCGTCTGCCGCGAGGTGATTGTCGAACTGGTATGGGTATTGAGACGGGGCTACGGATTTTCCCGTGACCGGATTGCAACGGTGCTCGGGAACCTGGTCGCCACCGAAGCCCTTGTGGTCGAGGCGGCCGACGACGTGGCCCGCGCCGCCGTGAGCTATCGTCGGGGCGGCGCCGGGTTTTCCGACCTGATGATTGCGGCGGCCGCAAGACGGGCGGGAGCGGACACTTTGTGTACCTTCGACCGGAAAGTGGCGCGCCTGGATGGGGTAACGCTATTGGAGGACCCGGCTTCGCAATTGTAGACTTTGGAATTGAAGCACAATCAGTTGTCCCTACTCCCCAATCAACAAATCCCCTCGTGCCCCTTCTTGGATCTCTCTTTTCCCTTCATCGCTTGCCGGTCTGTGACGTCGTCTCGTTAGACCAGCCAACCAGGAGGTTCATCTTATGGCTCCCTCAATCAAGGTTCTCTTGCTTGCCACGCCCCCTCCCGACTTTTGGGAGGAGGAGGCAATGAAGTTGATCGCCCCCCGTCACCAGGTTGTCCGTTTCGACCCCAAACAGGACCCGGCGCCACAATTGCAGGGAGTGGACGCCGTGTTGGACCTGGGCGGTCCCAAGGACAAGAAGCCGCTGGCCGATCACCTGGCCGGTTCGGTCAAGCTCTGGCAACTGGTCAGCACCGGATTCGACCACTTCGACGTGGACTACTGGCGTGAGAGGCGGATCCCGGTCGCCAACACTCCCGGCGGCTCCAGCGCCGTGTCCCTGGCCGAATGCGCCCTGATGCTCATGATGATGGTGTCCCGCCGCTGGCCGGAAGCCCAGGCGCTCCTGCGGGACCGGGTGGTGGGCAGACCCAGGGGGCTGGAGCTGGAAAACCGGCGGCTGGGCCTGGTGGGCTTCGGCGCCAGCGCCATCGAGCTGGCGCGACGGGCCAAGAGCTTCTCAATGAAGATTTCGGCCATTGACATCCGATCCGTCTCCCGGGAGGAGCAGGAGGAGCTGGGAGTCGATTTCGTGGGCGGACCCGACCAACTGGACGAGATGATCGCTCACAGCGACTACCTCTCGCTACACCTCCATCTCAATCGGGAAACCCGGCATACCATCGATGCGCGCCGGCTCCGTCTCATGAAGCCTGCCGCCTACCTCATCAACGTGGCTCGAGGAGCCCTGGTGGACCAGGAAGCCCTCTATGCGGCCCTGATCGACAAGCAGTTGGCCGGGGCCGGCCTGGATGTTTTCGCCGAGGAGCCGGTGGATCCGGATTCCCCGCTGCTCCAGCTTCCCAACGTGGTGGCGGCGCCCCACATCGCCGGCCAGACCCAGGAGACGGCCGAGCGCCGCGCCGCCATGGCGGCAGAAAACCTGGACCGGGTGGCGCGGGGGCTCGATCCGATCTACCGGGTCGATCAATAGATTGCCGAGAGAACGGCGCCGAATGCCGGGGCGGGAGAACAGTCGGGCAACCACAAGGGTTGCCCCTACTCCTCGATCTCCGGCCAGGTGTGTCGGGCGGGATCAATGAGGCGGCTGGGAGCGAAGTAGGCGGGGGGATAGTCGTCGGGCTCGTCGTCCAGGCCCAGGATGCGGTTGGCGATGCAGCGGCCGCCGTTGAAAGACACCCCGCTTCCCGAGCCGGCCATTCCGCCGATGATGTGACGGCGCTTTCCGTCCAGGAGTCCGACGATCGGGTATTCATCCGGGGTATAGCTCACGGTGCCGCTCCACTCGTTGGCCATGCGGAGCCGAAAGGGACCGAATTGCTTCTTCATCTCCGCCGCCACGAACCGGGTGAGGAATCGGGAGGGCTGGTTGCGCCCTGCCTCCCGATCCCGAACCCGGGGGCCGCCCGAACCGAAAAGGACCCGGCGGGCGTAGCGTCCGGCAAAGTACCAGGAGCCGCTGATCCCCACGTGGGGCTTCATGTTTTCGGGCCCGCCCTCGCCGCTGGCTGCCTGCTGCTGCATGGGCAGGATGCAGTCATGCAGCGGCGGATAAATCCTGGGAGTGTAGGACTCTGTGGCATAAACCACGTGCCGGGTCAATAGGGAGCCTCGGGTCGTGGACACGCGATAGAGTTCTCCCTCGTCCTCGACGCCGGTCACCCGCGTTCGGGTAATCAAGTCCACGCTCGGCTTTTGGAGCGCCGCTCCCAGCAGACACCAGACCCACTTGGCCGGGTGCCAGGAAGCCGCCGCCCGCGAATACCCGGCCGGATGATCCACCCGCATCCCGCTGCGCTCCAGGACCTCCTCGGGACCGATGGAAGTCCAGTCGGTGAAACCGGTTTCGACGGCCATCTTCACCGACGCCGCCAGGGCATCCTGCCCCAGGGCATCCTGGCCCTGAACCCAGCCCGAGCGCGAATAGTCGCAGTCGAAGCCCTCGCTCCGAATGGTCTTCTCGATCATTTCGGCGTTGCGGTAGGCCGCTGCGCAATAGACCCGGGCGAATTGACCGGCCAGGCGCTGCCGCTGGTCCCGTTCCAGATCGGGACGCAGCCTCGGCAGTCCTTCCAACACGGTGTCGTAGACATACTTGAAGTAGCGGCCCATCACCACCAGCCCCTCGTTGCGGCCCGAACTGCCGCTGGCTGGATCGTCCATCTCCAGCACCAGCAAAGGCCGGTCCTCGGAACACCTGCGAGCCCAGTGATAGGCCACGGCCGCACCCGTGAAACCGGCGCCGATCACCACCGTATCGACCTGCTGCGGCAGGCGGGCCGAAGGGTCGCTCGCCCAGGGGTGGTTGGCCAGGGGATTGGCGTCGATCAACCACATGGGCGTTCTGGAGATCTTGCCTTCGATGACGAGATCCCGGTCGGCGTCCGGGATGGTGACCCACATCTGTTGCCAGGCCCACCCCACCAGCTTCGCCCACCTGACCACAAGGGAGTGGCCGGCAAACTGTGCGTCGGCGTAGATCCTGGCTGTCTGCAGGTCGGCGGGACGCAGGCCGAACAGCAGCTCCAGGGCAACGCGCAGACGCGTGCTCATAGGCACAACTGCCTGAGGCTGGGAGCGAGTGGAGGAGGTTGGTTCGGACATAGGCTGGGGAATTCTACCAATGGCTCGTGCCGGGCACAACCCCGGCTGACGCCCACGGCTCCCTGCTGGCACCGCTTCGCGGCTCCACTTGAATCCCCGGGCAGGAGCCCGGGGATACCCAATTGAACAATCTTGTCCTGGGGCAGCGTTGTGGATTAAGAGAGAGCTGCGAAGCTGCGGTTGACGTGGGTTACCCGGCAAACCCCTCCTTAAAAGCCATCCTTATAGAGCAGCGTAGCTGCGGCTCAGGGTCGCCTGCCGGGGGAGCCAGGAGAAGCCTGGGAGAAGTTGCGTTTGGCAGAGAAGGCGGCGTCCTCTGGCCGACGGAGGTGTCAACCCGGGGTCGTATGGGTTCGCGCCAACCCAGCCGCGAATGCGGCGAATAGGAAGCACCCGTTCGGGAAAGCACTGCCTCTCCAAAGAAACGCCGCCCCACGCCAGGCGCGTTGACTATTGCGTCAGGTAATTGCGCAGCTCTGTCATGTGGCGACCTCGTTGTCGGCGAGGAAAGCGTCGAACAGAGCAAAGCACTGCTCCGGCTCCTCGAGTTGCAGGAGGTGGCTGGTATCGGGCACAAAGGCGTATTCGATGCCGAAGGTCTCGCAGAATAACTTGCAACATGGCGCAGTCTTCGGCGCGTCCTCCGGCACCGGGTCGGAACCGACGATCAGGAGCGGGCGCCCCGCCGGATTGGGCTGCCGCCATATTTCCAGTTCGGCGACGTCGGTATAGAGATCCGCCTCGACTGTGCCAGGGCAACGGAGCAGCCATTCTCCGCTGGTGCGATCGAAGTGCAGCACCGAGCGTGCATTGAGTTCCGCCACTCCCGGCCGCAGGCGACGGAACCGGTGCATCCAAC
>JAPPFQ010000235.1 GCA_028875135.1 Acidobacteriota bacterium | reverse complement strand
AGAGGAAGGTCCTGGAGGCCTTGAGAAACCGTATCAACTGGGACCCCCATTCACCGGCAATGACCAGTGGCCCCTTCTCCCGGAAAACGACCCTGGGAGGCATCGAGCTGGACAACGCCCGGGGCACGGTGCAACCGCCAAAGACCTGGAACACCCATATTCACGACGCCGTGTTCGCAGCGGTCCAGGCCTTGCGGCGCCGGCGGTCGCGTGAACGGCGAAAGATGATCCTCATTATCTCGGAGGGCCGGAATGCCCCCGGAAACCGCAACTCCTACGAGGACACCCTGGAGGCCCTGCTGAGGGCTGAAATCGTGGTCTACGGGATTACTCCGGTGAGATCGGTTCTGACGGGGGGCGCTGTCGCCAAGTATGCCAACGCCACCGGGGGAGAGATGCTGTTTCCGTTCAAGGCCGACCGCCTGGCCAGGACCTATCCGATCATCACCCGGTCCGCCAGGAACCAGTACGTGTTGGGTTACATTCCCAACACCTTGCCCGAAACGGTCTCCTTCCGCAGGATCCGGGTATACGTGGAGAGCAATCGAATCAGGAACCTCACGGTCAAGAGCCGCAAGGGATACTACGCCGTCCCCTCCTTTTAGATCTTTTCCCGTCCCCCTTAGACCCCTTTGACCTCCGGGCCCCAGATGTACTTGTGCATCTGGAGCTGCAGGCGGACCTTCAGGTTGTCCTCCAGGAGCCATTCCGCCAGCAGTCGGGGGGGCAGCTTCCCGAACACGGTCGAGAAAAGGACCGAACAGCGGTCGGTGAGCTGGTGCTCCTGCAAGGCCTTTCTGGCCCACAGGTAGTCGGTTCGATCGCCGATCACGAACTTCACTTCGTCCCGGGATTGAAGCTTGGCCAGGTTGCCGTAAAGGTTGCGTTGCGATTCTCCGCTGCCGGGACACTTCAAATCCAGAATCTTGATGACCCCGGGATTGACCCGGCCGACATCCAGGCTGCCGCCGGTCTCCAGCAGGACCGTATAACCTCCGCCGACCAGTTCGTCCATGAGCGGAAAGACCTCCTCCTGCAGCAGAGGTTCCCCTCCGGTGAGCTCGACCAGGGGACAGTCGAAAGACTTTACCTCCCGCACGACCTCCTCAACGGTACAGTCCCTGCCCTCGTAAAACGCGTACTCGGTGTCGCACCAGGAACACCGCAGATTGCACCAGGTCAGCCTCACGAATACGCAGGGCAACCCCGCAAAGGAGGACTCTCCCTGGATGCTGCGATAGATCTCGTTGACTTTCATTCCGGGCGGATCATGCGGGAGTGAAACAAGGGAGGTTCATGGCCTGTCGGGAACAAGATTATTTAACATCGATGCACAGGATTAACAGGATTTACAGGACGAGAGCTTCCTGCACGAGAAGCCAGCTCAGACGATGATCGCATGCGGATTTCAGGTGCAACTGCTTGTCTATTTCGGCAAACCCACGCTCGAATTCAATGGCTTTACCCGAACCAACACGGATGCCCTGGAACACCGGCCAGCCGTCTCCAAAAAAATTCCTGTGCATCCTGTGCATCCTGTGCATCGATGTTAATCAAAAATATACCCGTGCTTGATTATGAGCCGGTTTCCATCCACCAGGCGCAAGCGTTTGTTTCAAACAAGCAGGGGATTTGCCTCTAACGAACCTCCAGCTCGCTGTCCAGAAACCGAGGATCGTCACGCCACTTGGGCCTCACCTTGACGAACAGTTCCAGGTAGACCGGCTTTCCCAGCAGGCGTTCAATGTCTTTGCGGGCAGAGGCGCCGATGGTCTTCAGCTTCTGTCCATGGCGTCCGATGACGATCTTCCTCTGGGAGTCCCTCTCCACGCATATGTCGCAATAGATCCGAACCCTGGACGCCTCTTCGTCCTCTTCGAACCGCTTCAGAACGACGATGGTGGAATAGGGAAGTTCCTGCTCGGTATGCCTGACCACCTTCTCCCGAACCATTTCGGCCGCCAGAAAGCGCTCCGGCGAATCGGTGAACTGGGAGTCGGGGAAATAGGCCGGTCCCGCCGGCAGGTATTTCAGGATCTGTTCCAGCAGCAGTTCCAGGTTGTCCCCCTTCAGGGCCGACACGGGGATAATCTCGGCGAACCGGAACTGCCTGGAATAGAAATCGATGAGGGGAAGCAGCCTGGCCTTGGCCAGCAGGTCGATCTTGTTGAGCAGCAGCAGCGTCGGCAGGCCGCGCTGCTTGATCAGCTCCAGGAGGTAGCGGTCGCCCGACCCGAAGGCGGCGGTGGCGTCCACCATGGCCAGCAGCAGATCTATGCCCTCCAGGGCATCGTAAACCGCCCGCATCATGCGCCGGTTCAGCTCGTATCCCGGCTTGTGCACTCCGGGAGTATCGGCAAAGACGATTTGTCCTTCCGCCTGGGTGTGGATGCCCAGAATTTTGTGCCGCGTGGTTTGGGGCTTGTCCGAGACGATGGATACCTTTTCGCCCAGGAGGTGGTTGAGCAGGGTGGATTTTCCCGAATTGGGGCGCCCGATCAGGGTGACGAACCCCGATTTGAACGCGGCATTCCCCGTCTCGGCGAGCGAATCTCCGGGAGACAGCACTTGAACCGGAAAGTCTTGGTTGGCTGTCATGGGTTTCCAGCCGGCGCTCCTCACCGCCCGAGCTGCGGCGGGACGGTTTGCCGGGCACGCAACTTGCTGATTCTGCGGTGATCGGCTTCCTGAACCTCGAACCGAACCCCCTGGGTGTCGTACTTCTCTCCTGTGAGGGGGACCCTGCCGAACACCGAGGTGAGGAATCCGGCCACGGTGGTGGTCTCCTCGCTGTGCAGCCTGATGTGGAACAGGTCCTCGACCTCCTCGATGGCCGTATTCCCCGGAATCAGGTAGGAACCGTTGGCGTCCCTGGCCAGCGGCGAGTTCTCCGCGACCTCGTCTTCGTCATGGATCTCGCCTGCAATCTCCTCCAGGATATCCTCGATGGTCACCAACCCGGCCACGCCACCATGCTCGTCAACCACAATGGCCATGTGGGAGGACTGTCGCTGCAATTCCGCCAACAACTCGGCAACCCGCTTGGTCTCGGGAACGAATTGGATGGGCCGCACCAGGCTCTCCAGGTTGTCGAGGCTCACCGGAGTTTCCCAGATGTCGATCAGGTCTTTCAGATAGACAAAACCCTCGATGTTCTCAACATGATCCCGGTAGACCGGAACCCGGGAGTGCTTGGTAGAGGTGATCAGTTGCTTGAGCATCCCGGGGGTGGCGTTGACGTTGATGGTCACCATGTGAGTTCGGGGAACCATGATGTCCCCGGCCACCGTCTCCCCGAATTCGACCACCGACTGTATGAGTTCCTCTTCTCCCTTCTTCAGGATTCCCTCTTCCTGGCCCACGTCGATAAAGGCCTGAATTTCCTCTTCGATGTGCTGCTCCGTCTTTTCCTCCTTGGCCTCGGGAGCATTGAACCGCCGAAACAGCCGCAAGCTGGCCGCAAGCGGATAGGCCAGAACCTTCAGGACGGGGCGTAGCATCCGATAGATGGGCAACAGTGTGAGGACCACCCTTTCGGGCTTGTGGAAGGTGCAGATCCTGGGGATCAACTGCCTGAAAATCACCACCACCAGGAACATGAGACCCAAGGCTGCCGGCAGGGTGGTGAGGTAGCTGTCGAATTGCGAGTGCAGGTATCCCGTCAGGACGATGGCAATGGAAATGCTGCAGACCTGGATCCCCACGTAGACGTCCACCTGGCTCTCCAGGCGGCTGTCCATCAACTGCTTGATTTGCCCAGCCGCATCGGGAGACAGCTTTTCCACCATTCGCCGCATGGCCACTTTGTTGGTGCGGCTGAGGCTCATCTCAAAGATTGACAGCAGCGTCAGGACCAGCAGGAAGAGGAGGGCTGCCAGCAGCACCCCAGTCGTGATCATAGGAGTTCTCTCTGTAGCCTCAGCTCCTTGCGACGCATCTGCCCCTGGTCGAGCTCATGGTCGAAGCCCAGCAGGTGGAGCCAGCCGTGAATCATGAGCGTGCAGATCTCCCGCTCCAGGGAGTGATTGCGCTTGAGGGCTTGTCGATAGGCGGTTTCAATGGAAATCATCATATCACCCAGGTAGGGATTGTCAACGCGAGCCGGTTGGGCATCCTGCGCCGGGAAAGAGAGAACGTCGGTGGGTTCGTCCTTTTCCCGAAAGCGGCGGTTGTAGCGGCGAATCGTCCGGTCAGAGGTCAGAATAACGCTGAAGTCAGCGGCCTCCGTCCTGGCCCGACCGGCAAGCCCCAGGGCGAACCGGCGGAGCCGTTTCAGCGGGACCGCATGCCGGCGCTGGCGGTTGAGAACAAGGACTTCGGGCATCAATGGCGACCTGGCTCAGTCATCGGGGTGTGGCCGTCCAATCCTGGCCGGATTCTTACTCCGAGGCCGGGTCGGAGCCCGGAATGCCGTTGGGCGCAGACGTGGGAGCCGGCTTTTCCGATTCGTAGGCGTCGTAGGCACGAACGATCCGTTGCACCAGGGGATGACGGACGACATCGCCTTCGTGAAAGTAGACGATATCGATGCCCTTGACCTCGGAGACAATGCGGCTGGCCTCCACCAACCCGGAGACCTTGCCGGGTGGCAGATCGATCTGGGTGATGTCTCCCGTGATCACCGCCTTGGAATGAAAGCCGATGCGGGTCAGAAACATCTTCATCTGTTCCGAAGTGGTATTTTGAGCCTCGTCGAGAATCACAAAGGAATCGTTGAGTGTCCGGCCTCGCATGAAGGCGATCGGCGCAATTTCGATGGTGCCCCGTTCCAGATAGCGATCCACCTTGTCGATGTCCAGCATCTCGTAGAGGGCATCGTAGAGGGGACGGAGGTAGGGGTCCACCTTCTCCTGCAGGCTGCCCGGCAGGAAGCCCAAGCGCTCGCCGGCCTCCACCGCGGGTCGGGCCAGGATGATCCGGTTGACCTGCCGAGCCAGCAAGGCAGCCACGGCCATGGCTACGGCCAGGTAGGTCTTCCCGGTACCGGCCGGGCCGATACCGAAAACCATGTCAAATTTTTCTATGGACTGGAGGTAGAGATGTTGGTTGAGGCTGCGGGGAGTGACCTGTTTTCTGCCCGAAAGGCGCATCCTCGGAACGAGAAGACAGTCCTTCAGGCGAACCTTGGGGTCTTCCGAAATGATCTTCAGGATGGACTTGAAGTCTCCGTTGTTGAACTGAAATCCTTGCTCCCGGACCTGATTGAAGTCCCGTACCGCCCTTTCGACAATTTCAACGTCGCCTGCCTTCCCTTCAATGACCAGGGTGTCAGACTCTAAGGAAAGTCGGACATCGAAAACGTTCTCGACGAATGCCAGGTTTTCGTCGAGGGTTCCGAAGATCGTCTCCGCCCCATGGCCCAGGGCGACACTCTTCTTCATCATGCGGTGTGGTCTGGTCTCCTCCTGTAACGGGATCCCGAAGAGTGTGACACAGCCGCGCGTTTGCGGTCAAGGAGGGCAAAGCGGACCCTGTCCGGTTAATTTGGAATTCCAGATCATTGAACATGGATAGATGGGATGGACAGGATAAACGGGATGATGTGCTGGAATACTCGCTGACCATCGGGCT
>JAPPFQ010000443.1 GCA_028875135.1 Acidobacteriota bacterium | reverse complement strand
GGCCGGTTCCGGGTGAGCTCTTCCAGGGCTTCCCGGTTCAGGGTCACTCCCAGGCCGGGGCTCTCCGAGACGCGCACGAAGCCGTTGGTCGGCCTGAACCGCTCGTTGGTTACGTCACCGGCCAGGGTCTCGGCCGCGGTGGTGATATGGAAGTGGGCGGTCTTGAAGGCGGCCTGCATGTGGACCAACATGGCCTGGGTGATGCCGCCGCCGACCCATTGGACGGTGAAGGGCACGCCCGCGGCCGCGAACAGTCCGGCCCGCTGCATGACCAGACCCAGCTTGTTGTGTCCGATGATGTAGCCGTCGGCGGCCCGCCGCAGCACCTCGAAGCTGTGCTGGATCCTGCTGCCGTGGATGAGGATGGGCAGCCGGATGCGCTTGCGCAGTTCGATGTAGGCGTCGATGTCGGTAGTTTCCAGCGGGTCCTCGAAGCAGCCGGCAATGGGAGAGCGAGCCACCCGCTCCACCAGGTCGGGGTTGTGCCCGTAGTGGTGGAAGCGGGTGAGGTCGAAGTGCAGCTTGAATCCCTTGGGAGCCACCTGCTCCATGGCCTCGAGCTGATCGAACACGTTCTCGAAGGGCGAGAGGTGGTACTTCATCCACTTGTAGCCCATGGCCGAGTATTTCCGGACGGCTTCCACCATGTGGGGCGGCTGGGTGGAGACCGTCCAGGAGGCGAAGGGCACCCAGCGCCGGTAGCGCTGGCCGAAGAGCTTGTAGACCGGGACTCCGGCCGCCTTGCCCATCAGGTCGTAGGTGGCCTTGGCCATGGGAATGGAGGTCTCGTCCCCGACCCAGTCGAAGGGGCTGGTGCCGATGTATTTCTCGAGCACCTCGTCCGGCTCGTCCCTCCCTTCGCCCAGCCCCTGCAGGCCCTTGTCGGTGTGAACCACGTAGACGCTGCGCTTGGTGGGACCGTAGAAGTGATTCAGCTCGTAGTGGAGCCAGTCGACGTAGTCGGGATGGATCTCGTGTTTCTCGATGTCTGTGATCCTGATCGGACCGCGGACCGAATCGGCGGTCTTCTTGGCCGCCAGCGCCGGCCAGGGCTGTTGGAGAGCCGCCATGCCCAATAGCCCTCCGGCGCCGGTTGTCAGGAACTGTCTCCGGCTCTGCATCCTCTTCTCCATGTCCTTCTCCCTGTTGATGGTATCGTGTAAGGCGTGTGCAGCAGGTGGTGCGGAAGGGGGGACTTGAACCCCCACGACCTTGCGGCCACTAGAACCTGAATCTAGCGCGTCTGCCAATTCCGCCACTTCCGCTCGGGTAGGCGGTCTGAACGTTAGCACGCCGTCCGGACCTTGTAAAGTGGCCGCCAACATTGGCCACCCGGGAAGGCCGGCGGACGAACAGAGCCGCCTGCCCATAGGAATCTTCCTGCCTCCCGGCACCCGGATTTTGTCGAGAATCGCAACATGGAACCGTTGGAACAAACCCTCATGCGGCTGATCAAGGCTTCGCCGGCTCAGATCGGCAGCTTCCGCCAGCTCGGCCGCCAGTTGGATCTGGGCCCCGATAGCAGGCGGGAGGTGCGGGCCGTCCTGAACGGCATGGTGAAAGCGGGGGTACTGCTGAAGTTGAAGGGGAACCGCTATACCGTTCCGTCCAGGCAGTCCCTGGTGACGGGCAGGATCTCGGTCCACCGGGACGGTTTCGGCTTCGTCATCCCCGACAAGCGGCCGGAGAGACTGGAGGGCGACGTGTTCATTCCCGCCAGGCACTTGGCCGATGCCATGCAGGGAGACTCGGTGCTGGCCACCCTGGACCGTCGGCCGGGCAGCAATCGGGCCGAAGGGCGGATCCTCAAGATCCTGCAGCGCAAGAACACTACGGTGGTGGGGCAGTTCCGGGAAGGCAGGCCCTTCCACCGGGTGATTCCCCACGACTTCAGGATCGGGCAGGACGTCCTGATTCGGGACGGGGACCAAGGGGAGGCGGTCGACGGAAAGATCGTCCACGTGGAGGTGACGCGGTTCCCCTCGGGACTTGGGCAGGCCCTGCGAGGGCGGGTGATCGAGGTTCTGGGTTCGCCGGGAGACATGGGCGTGGACGTCGAGATCATGGTCCGCAAGCACCGGATCCCGGTGGAGTTTCCCCGCTCCGTCCTGGAGGAGGTCCGATCCGGGAGCTGGCGGGTCCCGGAGGCCGAAGCCGCCCGGCGGACCGACTTCCGCCGACTGCCGGTGGTCACCATCGACGGCGAAACGGCCAGGGACTTCGATGACGCGGTCCACCTGGAACGGCTGGAGAACGGCCGCTTCCGGCTGGGCGTTCACATCGCCGACGTGGCCCACTACGTGGCCAGGGATTCGGCACTGGACCGGGAAGCCCTGCGGCGCGGCACTTCGGTCTATTTCCCCGACCGGGCCGTCCCCATGCTGCCCGAAGAGCTGTCCAACGGGATTTGCAGCCTGAGGCCCGGGGAAGACCGGCTCACCCTGTCGGTGGTGATGGAGATCGACGACGCCGGAGAGGTGCGCGGCTACCGCTTCCATGAGGGCGTGATCCGCAGCCGGGAACGGATGACCTACACCGCGGTGGCCGGGATCCTGCTGGACCGGGACCCGTCCGAGCGCGCCCGCTACGCCGCCCTGGTCCCCCAGTTCGAGCGGATGCGGGAGCTGGCCCTGCTGCTTCACGGGAGGCGGCAGCAGCGAGGCTCCATCGACTTCGATCTTCCCGAGGCCGAGCTGACCCTGGACGAGTCGGGCACCCTGACCGACATCCTCCAGTCGGAGCGCAACATCGCCCATCGCATCATCGAGGAGTTCATGCTGCTGGCCAACGAAGTCACCGCCGGTCACCTCAGGGGGCAAAAGCTTCCTTTCCTCTACCGCATCCACGAAGCTCCCGACCCCATGAAGGTGCTGGAGTTCAACCGCATCGCCATGAGCTTCGGCTACCAGTTGGGCGAACCCGCCGGCGACAGAGCCGCCTCCGTGCCCCGGGTGAGGGACCGCGCCCGTTTCAGAGGCCGGGGTTTCAGAGAGCGGGGCAGGGACCTGAGGGAACTGCGAGCCCTCAACGTCAAGGTGACCCCGCGCGACTACCAGAAGCTGGTGAACCGCATCCTGGGCAGGCCGGAAGAGCGGATCCTGTCCTACCTGATGCTGCGGTCCATGAAGCAGGCCTGCTATTCGCCGCGAAACCGGGGGCACTTCGGGCTGGCCTCGGAGTGCTACACCCACTTCACTTCTCCCATCCGGCGCTACCCCGACCTGGTCGTCCACCGCATCCTGAAGCATCGCCTGCAGCAGGACGGCCGTGGGGATGCCGGGGACTCCACCGTTCCGCCGGATGCCGGACGGCTGTATGCCCCCCCGGCCCTGGAGAGCATGGCCCTCCAGTCCAGCGACGCCGAGCGCCGGGCCGACGAGGCCGAACGGGAACTCATCGAGCTCAAGAAGCTCGAGTTCATGGCCGGCAAGCTGGGGGAGGAATTCGAGGGGACGGTCATCCACCTGACCCGCGAGGGAATGGTGGTCGAGCTGGACGAACTGTTCGTGGAAGGGTTTGTGAGAATCGAGACCCTGGAGACCGACGACTACCGGCTCCGAACCCGCCCCCTGTCCCTGGCGGGACGCCAGTTCGGCGCGGTTTTCCGGCTGGGGCAACGGTTGAGAGTGTGCGTCGACCGCATCGATCGCTTCCGCCGCCGCGTGGACCTCTCGGTGGCGCGGGAGAATGACGTTAGCGACAGATAATGACACCGGCGAGGCATTGCTGACATGTGCTCCCGGGGGCGGCGGGCACACGAGGAAAATATTTCGAAAAATCCTATCCTGCGGCAGCGTTGTGGGTTACGGGAGAGCTGCGAAGCTGCGGTTGACGTCGGTCAATTGAGGAAACGCCTCTTACAAGCCATCCTTATAGAGCTGCGAAGCTGCGGCTCAGGGTAGCCCCGGGTGGCAACCCGGGGTCGTCTGATCCCGCGTCAACCCAGCCGCGAATGCGGCGAATAGGAAGCACCCGTTCGGGGAGGGCATCGCTTCTCCAAAGAAACGCCGATCCACGCCATGATCACCCGCTACCGCCACCTTCGCGGCTCAACTCTTGCCTGACGCATCCCTTGTGCAATCCAGGGACTGGCGACCGCGCCCCCGACCCTCAACCCGCAAGAGGTGCTATACTTTCAAGCCTGCATGGCGGGGTAGCTCAGTGGTTAGAGCGAAGGTCTCATAATCCTTAGGTCGGGGGTTCGAGTCCCCCCCCCGCTACCAAACCTCCCTCCGGTGGCCGTAGTCGACAGGAATCTTGCTCGCCTATCAGGTGATTGCTGCCAGTAAACTCGCTATATTGTCTGCTCCGAACAGATACTCAACCTGCCGCTGTGTGCAGGTAGGGGACGTCGTTGGATAACTGGACTTCAGCGCAGAGGTCTACAGCGTTCCACGATTGCTGGAACCTGGAAGGTCGGTAGATGTAGCGGGTTTCGTCGGAAGTGGGAGGGCAGGGTAGATTACTTCGAGCCTTGCCTGCTCTTACTACATGACGCCGGGTGCAGTTTCCTTTGCTCCAAGCGACGGGTCCGGAGTTCTCACATTAACGTGCTCATCGAGTGCCGGCATGCTCAAAAGAGCATAGAATACAGGCCGTCCAGTTTCCAAAATAGGGAGTCTTTTCCCCGTAATCGAGCTGTAGGGCCAATTTTAGGCATAAATTAATTTGTTCTGAAAATAATGTTGTTTTTCTTTTCTTGACACGTGTTTTTTTCTTCATGTACTCTTGAAGTCCCAAGCGAACCTGCCAGGTGTGATGGCACCTGACAGGCTCTAAGCATGACTCATCCTATGCCGAAGGACGAGCCCGCCTGATCAGCATTATACTGCATCAAAAGTTCGCTCCGGCCCGGCATTGGATTTTTTTGCTGTTTCCCTGCTCCTCATCTGGGAATTCCAAGTCGTATTCATAGGGAATTCGAGAGCCTATGGGCTGGAAAGCACTTCTTGTCGGGCTCGTCTTGTTGTTTGCATGGAAGTCCGTCAGGGTGGCGCAACACGACGGTCCGGCACTACCGGATGAAGATCTCAGCCAGGATCAACTGATCCAACGCTTGTCCTATGGCGCCCTCACACTGAGGGACCTGCGAAAGAAAGGACTGGAGATCTTTGTCACGCCGTTCAACACCCATGACGGATACGGAGACGGCCCTTTCACGGGACAGTTTCCGACGAATCGGCTCAGCAACCGGCCCACGTTGCAAGGCAACGGCCTGTCGCTTCGCATAAACGGGCTGGACGCACAATCGTGCAATGAGTGTCACGCTATCGTCAAGCAGTCGACGCGGCCTCCGACCCTCGGCATCGGCGGTGCGGGGGGGCTCGTGCAGAACGCGATCATCATGCCCAGCCTCGTCGACGTTGGGGACTCCTCCGATGATCGAGTGAACTACTCCTCAGGCCATGCGCCCGATCTTCCCATGGAATTCGACGGCAAGGCGGACTTCAATGGACGGTATTCCAATCCACCCTTTCTGTTCGGAGGAGGCGGGCTGGAATTGCTGGCCAAGGAAATGACCGCCGACCTCCAGCGTCTCCTTTCCATTGCCAGAAACTTACCGGAAGGAAGTATCACTCACCTGAACACTCATGGCGTCAA
>JAPPFQ010000246.1 GCA_028875135.1 Acidobacteriota bacterium | reverse complement strand
GCACCGAGCGGCGCCTCAACGTCGGCGCCCGGCTGCGGGTCCTCACTGATGAGGCCCTTGAAGAACAGAAGACCACAGATGGCCAGAGGCCGAGAGAGGGCAAGGCTGGAGCATGCTCACAAGCCGATATCTCCGATCGGTAGCGCGGGCCGCTTGCCCTCTCGCTCGACGGTCCCGGAGGAAGAGTCTCCGGGGTCGAACGATCGCAGGATCTGTCCGCCAACGTCCCGAACGGTCCAGTAGATTCCGGTTCAAATAGAGGGATACAATGGGGGGAGTGAAGCGGGTTGATGCACATTAAGTCTTGTATAATTAGCGTGTTACAAGAGAAACAATATAGACGCGAATGCGGCGAATAACAAGCACCCGTTGGGGAACGCAATGCCTCTCCAGGAGGACGCTGCCCGCGCCCCGGGCGTCAGCCCGGGGGTCGCCGGGTCGCAGGTTTATGCAGAGTCACTGCGCCAGCAGATCCTCGATCAGTCTCTGGAAGGCGGGATAGGGGTGGGCTCCGGCCAGCGTTTTCCGGACCCTGACGGTGGGTTGGGTCTTGTCCGTCAAACCAAAGAAAAAGGAGGGGGTTCCACGGACGCCGACCCTCTTGCCCTGGCTCAAGCCGTCCCGGACCTTTTGAGCGTATTTGCCGCTTTCGACGCAGTCCAGCAGGACCTGGTTGTCGAGCTCCAGGCTGGTGCCGAAGGCTTTGAGCGTCCCCGAGGTGAGGGATTGGGGGTGCCGGAACAACAGGTCGTTCATTTCCCAGTACTTGCCCTGGTCCCCGGCGCAGTGGGCCGCCTGGGCCGCTTTGGATGCCCCGGCGTGAGACGCCAGCGGGAAATCTGCAAAGACATACTTCACCCGTCCGCTCTCGACGTATTCCTCCACGATGCGGGGAGCGACTTGCCGGTCGTGGCGCCGGCAGAAAAAACACTGGTAGTCCGAAAACTCGATCATGGTCACCTTGGCCTCTGCTGATCCCATGAAGGGCAGGCCACGGATGCTGATCTCCACGAAGTGGGCTTGTCCGCTGCCCTGGACGGCGAGAAGCCGGCTGATCCGGGAGACGCCGCCCCCCGGCCCTTCCCTTTCCGCCTGCGCGAGGGGGTCAGGTTCGTGGTCTTTCTGGGGTGCAGCCGTTTGCACGGTTCCCAGCAAGAGGGCCAGCGCCATCCAGCCGCGAAGGATACTCATGAGGTTGCGTCCGCCTAGTAGTCTGGTTCCGGCAGAACCACCTGGCGAACCAACTCCTCCAGGGGAAGCCGGGACATGGCCCGTAGCGCGCCTCTCCAGTCGGCGCTGTTGTTCATTTGAGCGTTGAGAGCCAGGTGCCTGACAGCCGGTTCCGCCACCAGGGCCAGGGCTTCCAGGGGAAGGCCGAACCGGTCGGCCGATTCGGCCAGCGTCAGCATGAAGTGACCCAGTCGCCTGGAGAGATGGTGGGTCAGCAAGGAGTTGTTATACTCTTCGTAGGGTGGTGGCGGGATGCGTTTGCAATCGGTGCGGTCACCCAACTCGGACCCGGCAAAGAATCGGTCCTGATGAGAAGGAACCAGGGTTGAGGCGCGCTCCAACGCCTCCCGGACCGGCCCATTCCCCAGATGAGCGGCCTGCTTTTCGTCCCACAGGCGACTCCCCAGGTAGTAGAGATCGGAGGAGCTCAGCAGGGCGGAGATGCCTTCCAGTTCCCGTGTGGCCACGGCCTCCAGCAACTGGGCTCTCCGGGTCGGCCCCAGCAGCCCCTCGACCATCTGCGCCACCTCCTGTTGCATTTCCTGCTGCAAAGCTGACCGCGCCAGGAATTCCCGGGCCAACCGAATCTTCAATGCCACCAGGTGCATGCTGAGCGGGTTGAGGTGTGACCAGGGCAGGGATCTCACCCCGGAAAGCTGTGCGGCGGCGAATCCCTCGACCACCGGGTCCGTTCCTATGGATTCCCCGGCTTCGGCTTTGACCAGTCCGATCTCTCCTGTCAGTGTTGCAATCTGGCACAGCGGTCCGCGGAGGTAGTTCCCGGTCTGGCGGCGCAGCGTCTGCCGGGATGCCGCCGGCCAGTAATATCGCCCGCCGCTGCCAAGGGTGACGTGGAACTGATGCTTCCTGGTGAGCAGCGGATCTTCAGCGACCACCAGGTCCCTGGGAGAGAAATAATAGGCGTAGACCCATCCGACCAGGGCGTCCTTGAAACTCCCGTCGAGATGACTGACCACTTCCTGAGACAACTGGGGAACGGCATCCGAGCGGTTGCCGTTGACGATCGCGTTGTTCAGTTGGCGGACCCACTTTGAGGTCCGGCCCCGCTGCAGAAAAACCGCATTGCCCCGTTGCGCGTCGGTCAACTGATTCTCGAGTTGTTGCTCCAGTTCATGGAGTTCCCCCAGATTCCTCCTGAATGTGTTCAGGACGGTCTGGTCCCGATTCCCCCGGACGGCCTGGGCGGCATCGTACAGCTCCAGCAGACCGGCCAGCGAGGGGACCCGCTGCAGTCGCAGGACCTCCTCGATTCTCTTTCGATTGATCGAGCCGGCATCGATGGCTGCCGTCCGGCCGTTGGACTCGAACTCGACCTGCCTGGATCTCCCTCCGAGGGCCGCCATCAGTTGCCCGTCGATGCCGGCCGATTGCGGCCCCAGGATCTTCAACCGCGATGCATTGCCTTGCGGGTAGGATGACGAATCGCTTTCTGCCGGCGGAGGCGGGACGGGCAAAGCCTGCTCGAGACGCCGCAGGATGGCCACCGTGGCTCCGGCGAAGTCCGCCTCGGTCCTGGCGTCGGCAAATTTCTGGCTGAAAGCATCCAGAATCGAGGAGATTTCCGATTCGTCCAGAGCACGGTTTTCCGAGAGGAGCACCAGGGTCTGGAGCAATCCGTGGAACAGTCCCAGGGTGTCGTTCAGGCTGGCGAGGTCCACGTCCTCGACATTGCGGGCCGCCTGGAAGAACCGCTGGAGTTGCTGGGTGGAGGGTTGCGGCAGAGATGCCAGGTAGGGGAAGATCTCGCGATACTTGGGATAGTGCCTCGACAGCAGCAGGGCGGCTTCCTCCGCCATGGGCCGATCCCAGTGCCGTTCCAGGTGCACCGCCGCCAGAAAGTTCTCCACCATGCTGTGCTTCTTCATGCCGAACTGATACTCCGACAAGGGCAGTCGAAGCAGGATTTCGTCCTCGGCTTCCGGGGAGACGGTCGGGGCGGCCAGCCCCGCGGATCCTGGGATCTCATCCGGCCTGCCCGACCATCCAGGGGATACGGACCAGACCCTGGCGCTTCCCGGGAATCGAATCCGTCTCTCCCCATCCAGCGGCAGTTCCCGCACCATGTTCCTGAAGGGGATGCGATGGTTGACGATGCGCCGCTTGGCTTCTTCGGAACCCGTGAAGGGAAAGGCTGCATAGAACTTGGCCAACCGGCCCGGGCTGCTGGTGAGAAAGCGCTGGTTCTCTTCGGGCAGGTTGCCGAGCGTGTGATAAAAGGCCAGCGGCTTGCCGTTGTCCTGGCTGAAGAGGCGCCGAACAAAGCGCTTGGGTCTGTCGGTGCGAGCCCCCAGGAGCGACTCCCAGACGGCCGCCGCCGCGGCCCCGCCGGGCAGAAGCAGCCCTCCCTCGCGGGCTGACAGGGCTGAACCGTAGGCCAGAAGGCTGTTGGGGTGTACCTCCAACAGTTCCCGGCTGGTGTAGGTTTCCACCACCAGGCGCCGGGCCTCGTCGTTCATCGCCGCCAGCCCCGCGTAGAGCCGGGCGGAGGGAATGTTCTCCGCGAACGCTCTCAAGAGTCCGCCGACCGGGCGATTCCCGTCAAAGAAACGCCTCAACCAGAACCTTTCTTCAAAGATGATCGGCACCCTTTGATCGCTGAACGTCAACTGGTAAGAATCTCCGGCCTCCAGTTTCGACTTCATCTCCATCTCGTCCACGCCCAGGGCGGAAGAGAAGGTTTGCCTGAGCGCAGCCAATTCGTCGGTGCCCAGCTCCACCCGGACCCTTCCCTCAGACCGCCTGATGGTCCACCCCAGGAGGGCGAGGACCTCACGAGTCTTCCTGAGACGCGACTCGTTCCCGGTCTCGAGCAGGATCTGAAACTCCAGCTTCTTCGAGCGGGCCCGGGAGCGCAAAGCCGCAACCGAGTCGAAGTAGTAGCGCAGGGCCTGGACGTACCCGGCCCCGGCCTTTCCATAGGTTCGGCGTATCAGGTGGGAGACGAAGTCTGAAACGAAGGTTTCGGGGGGTGTGTCCTCCCGCAAGCCGGCTGCCCGGGCCAGTCCCCGAACTCCGCCGGGAACCACCAGCAGGCCTTTCTTTGACGTTGTTTCCGCAATCGGATCGATGGCCGGAATATCCCCTCTGCCCAGTTGCCGCAGGCGCGCGGACATGCTCGCGGCCCGGGCTCGATCCCCGTCCCGCAGGGCGACCAGCAGGCCTCGTTCCAGCACCGGATCCAATCGATCCGGAGTGGCTTGCTCGGCTTCCAGAACCTCGACCAGGCTCTCATAGGCTTCGGCCGCCCGATAACCGAAGACGTCCCGAACCCGGGCCAGCCTGGCCAGGACCTCGACATTTCCGGGGAAGGTGGTGGCCACGTGTTCGACCGCCCGCCGCATCTCCGGGATCCGGTGGCTCTGCTGCAAGAGATCGACCTGGAACTGGTGAAGTTCCACCGAGCGGGGGGCGATTTGCAGTCCCTGGTTTACGGTGGCCAGAGCTTCATCCATCTCGCCCAGGTTCATCTGAACCCGAGCCAGCCCCAGGTAGGCGCCCGGCAATCCCGCGTCGGCATTCAAGGCCTTGCGATAGAAGTCGAGCGCCTGGTCATCCAGGCCTTCCCTTTCACTAAAGTCGGCAAAACGCATCTGGAGCCCGGGAGCATCGGGAATCTTCCCGGCGGCCTTCTGCAGCACCTCCCGGGCCTGGTCCTTCCGATCCCGCGCCAGATGGATTCGAGCCAGTCCAAGGTGCCCGTCTCCCAGTTCCGGCCTGAGCTCGACGGCTCTGCCGTAGGCCTTGAGAGCCTCCTCGGCCCGGCCGGCCTTCTCCAGCAAACTGCCGAGACGGGTGTGGAGGTTGGCTCCTTCCGGAAAGCGCCGCAGGGCGGAACCGACCTCCTGCAGCCCCCGGGCAATCTCCCCCTGCGCCTCCCGGATCCCGATGAGTTTCGCCAGCACGGCCGATCCACCCGGATCGGCGTTCATGGCCCGCCGGTAGGCCTGCTCGCTCTGCTCCCACTCTTGAAGGTCGAAGTGGAGATCTCCGAGTTCAGTGAAGATGGAGGGGTTGCGCGGCATCAGCGAGGCCAGGGGGGTCATCAGTTGCAGGGCGGTTCTCAGCTCGCCCTGTCGGCGGTAGACCGCAGCGGCAAACCTCAAGGTGGGAGGATGAAAGGGGTTGAGGTCGAGGGCCTCCCTGAGCGAGGCCTGGAGAATTTCGCCGTTCCTTTGAGCTGCCGCCTGGCGCGCATTGCGCAGTGCCCGCAGCAACCGGGCGAAGTCTCCAGGCAAGACCGTGCCGCCATCCAGCGACCGGGACAGCGCCGGAAACTCCGTCACTACCTGCCCGTCCGCCCGGTCCACCAGTCGGGCCCGGTACTGAACCACTCCCTTGGGCAGGGCGACCTCAGGC
>JAPPFQ010000350.1 GCA_028875135.1 Acidobacteriota bacterium | reverse complement strand
GCAGGCAGCCGCCTCGCGGACGAAGCCAGCCCGGGCCGGCTCTGGCTGCAAGCCCGGGAAGCCCGGATTCGGGACGGGATGCTGCTTGATTCGTCAACTCTCACGGGGATACATTCCCTCGTTAAACACGGCCAACTTCCACCTTTTCCCCTGTCCCTGGGTCGCTCCCACCACAGTGATCCCCTGCGCGAAGGCAAAGTGCTTCAGACGGTCGCCGGCGATGGTGCGATCTGAACCGGCAGCAGTTCCTTGAGACCCGGGTCGATGACCACCCCAAATTGTCAAGATTGAGCAAAGGTGAGTCGTATGTGGTCGATTCTCAGTGCACCAGCAAGTCAAGAAGTGCCAGGAGGGTTAGTTGGTCTGCCGGACTTCAGCGGTGGCGTCCATGTACTCTTTGCCCGCATTTACTCGCCGTAGACGGAACACGTGAAATCCTGTGTGCTTTCCAGATTTGTCATGATTCATAAACGTGTATCTCCAGTTGTTCTCGTCTAGCTGTTTAATTAAGGACGTTCCCAGGGTTACTCCTGTTGGCAAGAGATAAAAGGGGAGTCCTGTAGAGGTATTTTCTTCAGTGACACGGTACGGGCTGTCCTTGGGGACGACCACAAATTTCTGGGAGAGCAAGAGGATGGCACCAAGGGCGAAGCCTAGGACAAAGGCGCCCGCTACAGCCGAGATGTGTACTGTTCTCCACATATTCTCCTCCTTTTCTAGGTACCTTGCCTGACATTTCTTGACGGTGTTTGATATACGAGTATATCGCACCTCTATTGCGAGAGGGGCTTTACAGATCCTTACAAGAACCCTCTTTCCGGCCAGCCAACTGGAAGATCGGATAGTCTTGGGCGGATCGCCTAAGCTTCGCAGTGGATGCGTGTGTCGCCATGTAGCGTTGGAGTCTGGTTGTTGCTCTATGTGTTGATGTGTGTCTCTATGTTGCACCGTGTACCGCTTTATATCCGAGTCTCTCCCGAAACCCGTCAACGGCTCCAGCGCCTCCGCACCGAGTGACACGTCAACGTCAGCGCCTGGCTGCGCGCCCTCATCGCCGAGGCCCTCGAAGAACACAAGACCACAGATGGTCCAAAAGCCGAGAAGGGCAAGCCTGGAGCATGCTCACAAGCCGATATCTCCTATCCGAAACACGGGCAGCTTGCCACCCCGCTCGACGGTCCCGGAGGAAGAGCCTCCGGGGTCGAATGATCGCAAGACTGTCCGGCAACATCCTGAATAGTCCAATGGATTCCGGTTTAATTAGAGGGATATAATGAGGGGATTGAAACAGGACAATCCATAGTAAGTCTATTGTAATGAGCAGTTACAAGTTATCTAGTGAAGCCGCCGCATTCGCGGCCAACCGGATCCCCCGGGCCGGCGCCCGGGGGTTCTTCGTTTCAAGATGCCTTGCGCTCAGGCGGCTTTCCACTTGATGTTGCAGCCGATGCTGGGTGTCTGGTCGTTTGAGACTGGAGCGCCGGAAAGCACGGCATCCATGGCTTCCCTCAGATCCCTTCCCGTAACCGGCTCATTGTTGCCGGGCCGGCTTGCATCCAACTGGCCCCGGTAGACCAGCTCCCGTTGGCCGTCAAAGAGAAAGAAGTCAGGGGTGCAGGCAGCCTTGTAGGCTCGGGCTACCTTCTGACTCTCGTCATAACAGTAGGGGAAGGCGAAGCCGAGTTCCGCGGCCATTGCCTTGAGGTTGGCGGGGGAATCGTCAGGGTAGTTCTCGGCGTCGTTGGAACTGATGGCCACAATGCCTGCGTTTCTGTTCCGGTAGTCGCTGCCCAGACGGGCCAGCTCCTCCTGGACATGCACCACAAAGGGACAGTGCCGGCAGATGAACATCACCAGTAGCGCCTCCTTGTTTGCAAAGCTGTCGAGCGTGACGGTATCTCCGGACACGACATCCGGCAGCTGAAAATCGGGTGCTGGCGACCCCAGTGCGAGCATGGTTGAAGGTGTCAAGACCATAGTATCGGCTCCTTTGATTTTGTGTCCGGCAAACGTCCTTCCAATTGGACTGCAGCCAAGAATAGCGCGCAGTGTACCCGCGAAACAAGATCCGATCGGGGTATTGCCGCATCCCGGATTGCGGGTCGTTCTCCCCGGCGCCATGTCCCATAGTTCGCTTGATCCCAATGCAACACGTTAATAGGACACAACTTGACCGTCATGGGCGTCGGTGCTAGTGTTCTGTCTCAGAAATCGAGTCGCCATTCTTTTGAGACATAGAGCCAGAATCGAAGCTCATGCCCGAACTACCGGACATTGTCGTCTACCTCGAGTCTCTCCAGGCCAGGATACTTCACCAACGCCTGGAGCAGATTCGGGTGGCCAGCCCGTTTCTGATTCGATCCGTCTCACCGCGGCCGGAACAGGTGGAGGGCCTCCAGGTCGTGGGCTTGTCCCGTATGGGCAAGAGGGTAGTCATTGATCTCGAGGGAGACATCTATCTGGTCTTTCACCTGATGATTGCCGGGCGCTTCCACTGGAAAGAGAGGCGTCCGCGTACCTGGCGAAGAAGTGACCTGGCGGCGTTTGACTTTTCCTCCGGTTCGCTTCTCCTGACCGAATCGGGTTCCAAAAAGCGGGCCTCTCTTCATCTCGTGAAGGGAAAGGGCGCCATGGCCGGACACGATCCTGGCGGTATCGAGCCGCTGGAGGTCGATTTCGACGCCTTTCGGCGACGCTTGACCCTCGAGAACCACACCCTGAAGCGCTCCCTGACCGATCCTCATATCCTTAGCGGCATCGGAAACGCCTATTCCGACGAGATTCTCCACCGAGCTCAACTATCCCCCCTGGCCCTCAGCCAAAAACTGAAAGAAGATGAAATCCGGCGTCTTTACCTGGCCGTGCGGGAGACCCTGGAATATTGGCTGAACAAGCTGCGGGACGAACTCCAGGGAGGCTTTCCCGAACGGGTCACGGCCTTTCGGGAAGGAATGGCCGTCCACGGCCGATATCGCAAGCCCTGTCCCCGGTGCGGATCCCCGGTACAGCGGATCGTCTACGCCGGAAACGAGACCAACTATTGCAGCCACTGCCAGACTAGAGGAAAGCTCTTGGCTGATCGGGCGCTCTCCCGGCTCTTGAAACGGGACTGGCCGCGGACGCTGGAGGAGCAAGAGTCGCGTCGCGCATCTCTGATGGCAGGGGCGGCAGGCTTGACCGGCTAACGAGGTTTCATGAAAGTCATAAGTCTCAGGTCTAAGGGCAGTTCCGGTGATCCCCTGGGGTCCAGGTCAGACCGGGTGAGCCCCGGCCGGATGCCGGGTCTGATCCTGCTCCTGGTCGTGTTGACGGCGGTGCTCACCTTCTTTTGCTCCAGCTACCGCATCTTCACCCTGCCCGAGTATGGGGTGGGAGACATTGCCACCTCCGATATCCTGGTCCCGGCGGAGGTTCCGATGCAGGACGAGGAAGCCACCAGGATCCGACAGGAGGAAGCCCGAAACGCCGCTCTTCCCGTATATCGCCATTCCGTCAACCAGGCCCGGGACCGAATCGAACGGATTTGCCGTCTGTTTTCCACCCTGAGAAGCCACCTGAAACCCCTGAACGGGAACGGTTCAACCGGTGGGGCCTGGAGCTTCGACAAGCTGCCGCCGGAACTTCGGGCAAATCTCAAGGAACAGTTGAGCCAACTGCTTCCGGAGCCCAAACTGGAATCCGCCGCCAGGTTCCTGGCCGGCAAGGGGTTCAGCCAGCACTTGCAGCAAGCGCTGGAGCAGGCGCTACGCAAGGCCAACAGTTCGCTGGTGATAGGGAGCCCGAGGGATCTGATTCGGGACCATGGGCGCATCCACGTGCTATCCGGGACCGATTCGGGAGAGAGAACGACGATCCCGGTGGATCAGGTCAAGACCCTGGACAGCGTCCGCCGGGAGCTCGATACCTGGCTGCCGGCGCTGCTGAGATACTACGAACTCCCGCTGCAACCGACCGGGAGGCTGGTCAGCGACCTGCTGCAACCCAATCTTTCCTATGACGTGGAGGCCACTCAGGCCACCCAACGGGAAGCGGTGGCCGATGTGAACCCGGTCTTTGTCATTCTCAAGAGGGGCAAGGTGGTGGTTCGCCAGGGAGACGAAATCGGTTCCGGTCAGCTGAGACAGATCGAAGCCATTGGAAACCTTCCCCGGGAGTCCTCGTCGCTGGCTCAAGTAATCAGCCTGGCGTTCCTGATCGGATCACTTCTGGCGGTGTTTGGCTACCTGCTGAGAAACCTCTGGCCGACCCACTGGAGCTTTATGAGAATCGCGGTGCTGGCCGGCACCGTTCTGGTCACCCAGACCATCGTTCTCAAGGTATTCGGATTTGTGGGCGAGGCCCTCAGCGAGTCCCTCAGCCTCAGCTTTGCGGGATTCCCCGACAACGACGAAGTCTATTTCTTTTTCGCTCTGCCTTTTGCACTGGGGGCAATGCTGGTCACCATCCTGGTGGATGACCGCGTCGGGCTGATCTTTTCCCTGCTGTCAAGCATTCTGGCCGTACTGACCCTGGGGAGCGACATCTACGGTTTCTTCTATGTGCTGATGTCCAACCTGATTGGCATTCTCACCATACGCAGCGCCGTGCAAAGAGTGGGTTTCGTGGGTGCCGGGTTCAAGCTCGGATCGGCAGCCATCGGCCTCTTCGTGGTTCTGCAGTACGCCAAGCTGGCCCCGTTCGATTTGGGGGTGGGCTTTCTGGGGTCTACGCTGGCCCTGTTGTCCGGACCGATCACCACCGGGCTGCTGGTCTTCCTGCTGCCTCTATTCGAACGGCTCTTCATGGTCACCACGGTGATGAGGCTGCAGGAGCTCGGGAACATCAACCTGCCACTGATCCGCGAGCTGACCGTGAAAGCCCCCGGCACCTACAACCACAGCGTTGCCGTCGGGACGCTCTCGGAAGGAGCCGCCGAAGCCATCGGACTGAACCCGGTATTTGCCCGGGTAGCCTGTTTCTACCACGACATCGGAAAATCGATTCACCCCGAATACTATGTGGAGAACCAGAGGGGCGAGAACATCCATGACCGCATCAGCCCCGAGGAAAGCGTCAAGCTGGTAGTGGGACACGTGACCAAAGGGATCCGAATGGCCCGGGCCGCGAAACTCCCCTCCTCAATGATCGACATCATCCCCCAACACCACGGCACCAAGCTCTTGACCTATTTCCACGAGAAGGCCAAGGCCAACGCGACTGGAACCGACGAAATCGACGAGGCGCGCTTCCGCTATCCCGGTCCCAAGCCTCAAACCAAGATGGCTGCCATCATCATGCTGGCCGACGCCGTGGAAGCGGCTGCCAGAACACTGGACGACCACTCCCAGGAGAAGTTGCTGGAGTTGATTCAAAAGATAGTAGCCAGTACAACCGAGGACGGGCAGCTGTCGGAGTGCGACATCACCCTGGCTGAAATCGACCGTATTGCCTTCAGCTTCCTCGAGACCCTTTCCAGCGTCTACCACGCCCGCATCACCTATCCCGGCTTCGAGTTCGAACGCACCCGGGAATCCGCATCCTAGCGAGGCCGCGCCTTGCCTGAAACAAAAGAAAAAAAGAGTTATCCACGAAGACACACGAAGGACCACGAAGGGCCACGAAGAAAATCGGCAAGAGGTTTATCCCTATTCGTGTCCATTTG
>JAPPFQ010000510.1:4058-5662 GCA_028875135.1 Acidobacteriota bacterium | reverse complement strand
ACCGAGCCGCCCATGGTGAGCGACAGGTCCAGGACGATGAACGAATCGAAAGTGGGGATGTGAAGGAAGTCGCCGGCTTCCGCATCCCCCGATCCGCCATACTGCCTGGGGAGGTAGTTGGAATCGGGGACTTCGACCTGGATCCGGTAGCGTCCTCGCAGCAGGTCCAGGAGATACCGCCCCCGCTGGTCGGTCAGAGCCTGAGCCGACGGTTGCCCCTGGTCCTGCGCCAGGGCCCGGACGACGGCTCGGGGAATGCCGTCTCCGGTGTCGGAGTCGGTGATCCGGCCGGAAACCTCGGCTGCCCGGACCGGCGCCGGCAGGCTCAGGCCGATGATCAGAAGTCCTGCAGAGGTGAATCGGAACATCGCCGCGTCGAAATTCCCCATTGACGGGGTACGAACCCGGGATGGGATCCCTGTGGCGAGATGGACCCTGCCGCGGTTCGGGACCCAACCTCAGAAATCGTGACCTGCCTCGAGAATCAGTCCTTCAATGGTAGCAAAAAAAGCCGGATCGATCCCATCCTTCGGGCTTTTCCCCGGGCGGGCCCGGCGGTGGAATTGCTTCAGGTCGCCGAAGGTGTCCAGGTCTGCCTGCCGCTCCAGTGATTTCCAGCGGACTTCCCTCCGCCTGAGCCGGTCCAGGGTGGTTGCATAGACCGCCGGAGTTCCCCAGGGAATTCCCTGCAGGATTTGGGGAAGGCAGGCGGCAAATCCGATCAGGTAGTATCCGCCGTCTTGAGCCGGGCCGATGACCACCTCCTGCCGGTTGAGGGCGCGGATGGCATCCCGGACCGTATTCGGTCCCAGGCCGGGGCAGTCGGTGCCGACGAAAATCACCCGGGAATAACCCTGGCTGAACCTGGTCGTGAGCGCGTGGCTGAGACGCTCTCCAAGATTGGCGCCCCGCTGGACTTCCACGCCGAAGCCTCGCACTTCCATCTGCTCGGCGTGCTCCAGCGCTTCCTGCAGCGTTCCGGTCAGGCAAAGGCTCGCCTCCACCCCGGAGGCGACGAGAGGCCGCATTCGTGCCAGGGTGTGGTCCAAGAGGGCCCGATGCAGGCGCAGGCATTGCGCCGGCGACAAGGGGGGAGACATGCGGGTCTTGACCGTCCCCAGCACGGGAGCCTTGGCGAAGATATTCAGGGAGGTCCTGTCCACGGGTTGGCGGGGAGACGATTGCTGCCCCGGTTGCAGACCTAACGGATAACCCAGTCGAGGAACTTGTTGAGTAGGACGGCGCCTCCGGCGATGGAAGCGCCAATGCGCCATATGTCGGCTTTCAGGACTGCGAGGTCCTGCTTGGTCGCCAACTCGGCATCCGAGCGGCTGATAGCGGCGACGACGGCTTCAGCTTGCCGGGTATCCATTCCGGCGTTTTCAAGCTGTTTGATGGTGGCGTGGGTGTCGAGGGTGTAGGTGGTCATGATGTTCTCCGCTGACTAGAGACTAGCACACTCTCTACTCGCTGGAAAAGGCGGCGTCGAAGGCTACCCCGGAGGGGGCGAAGTCCTGCCGGCGGACCATGGCCAGAGCCTCGGGTGCCCCCCAGTTGCGGTCCATGCCGGAGTCTTCCCACTCGATGGAGAGCGGTCCCTGGTA
>JAPPFQ010000510.1:0-4048 GCA_028875135.1 Acidobacteriota bacterium | reverse complement strand
ATGCGATTGAGTGCACGCATGACCTGGTCCCACTGGACTCCGCCCCTTCCCGGGGAGACGAAGTCCCAGCCCCGGCGATGGTCCCCGAAATCGAGATGGGAGGCGAGAATGCTGTTGCGGCCGTCCGCTTGGACCCGGGCGTCCTTGATGTGGACGTGAAAGATGCGGTCCTTGAAGTCATCGAGGAAAAAGACGGGGTTGATGAGCTGGGGTATGAGGTGGCTTGGATCGAAATTGAATCCGAAGCCGGGGTGGCGCCCGATGGCTTCCAGGGTCCGGTGGGCGGTCAGAATGTCGTAGGCGATCTCGGTCGGGTGGACTTCCAGGGCGAAGCGAACCTGCTGTTCCTGAAATACCTCCAGAATGGGGAGCCAGCGATCGGCGATGTCTCGGTAGCCGGCGTCGATGTGGCTCTGGGAGGTGGGCGGGAAGAAGTAGAGCTTGGACCAGACGCTGCTGCCGGTAAAGCCGTTGACCGTGTCCACTCCGAACAGCCTGGCCGCGCGAGCGGTGGCTTTCATCTCCTCGGCGGCCCGCTGGCGGACTCCTTCCGGATCCCCGTCCCCCCAGATGCGGCCGGGAAGGATGTCCTTGTGCCGGGCATCGATGGGGTCGCAGGTGCATTGACCCACCAGGTGGTTGCTGATGGCCAGGCAGCTCAGGCCTAGCCCATCCAGCAGATCCCGCTTCTCACGGACATAGCCGTCGCTCTCCAGGGCTCGGTCCACTTCGAAGTGGTCGCCCCAGCAAGCCAGTTCCAGGCCGTCGAACCCCCACTGGCCAGCCTGCCTGGCCAGGGTCTCCAGAGGCAGGTCGGCCCATTGGCCGGTAAACAGTGTGACGGGTCTAGCCATTGTCTTCCTCCGGGCTGAGTTGTGGGTTCGGTGAGTCCGGCTCGACGGCCTCGTTCGGCTTCGGGGCTATCGGGGCCGTAGTGAGATCCATTGTCCGGATTCAGCGCTCTCCTGGATCGCCTCCAGCACTCTCTGGTTTTCCACGCCGTCCCGGAAGTCGGGTGAGGGGGGACGGTTTCGCGCGATGGCCTGCATCAGGTCATGGACGATGTGAACGAAGGTATGTTCATAGCCGATGACGTGTCCGGGAGGCCACCAGTTCATGTAGGGGTGAAAGGGTTCGGTAACCAGGATGTCCCTGAATCCCTGGGAGTGTCCGGCATCCTTGCACAGGAAGAGTTTGAGCTCGTTGAGGCGCTCCAGGTTGAAAGCCAGGCTGCCCTGGCTGCCGTTGATCTCGAAGGCGTTGTAGTTCTTGCGGCCGGGGGCGAACCGGGTGGCCTCGATGGCGCCCACCGCGCCGTTGGCGAATCGAAGGAGCGCCAGGCCGGCGTCGTCGACCGTTACCCGGGCCTTCCTGGTGGGCTGATCCGGCAGCGGGCGCTGCTTGACGAAAGTTTCCAGCAGACCGGAGACGCCGCCGATCTCGCCGACCAGAAAGCGGGCCAGGTCGATCAAGTGGGATCCCAGATCGCCCAGGGCCCCACTTCCGGACTTTCGCTTGTCGAACCTCCAGAGAAGGGGCAGCTCGGGGCTCATGGACCAGTCCTGAAGGTAGGTGCCTCGAAAGTGGCGAATGTCGCCCAGTTCACCGCTGTCAATGAGCTCCTTGGCCAGGGCCACGGCCGGGACCTTGCGGTAGTTGTGACAAAGCATGTGCGGTACGCCGCCCCGGCGAACGCCATCCAGCATCGCGCGGGCTTCGCTCAAGCTGTTGGCCAGGGGCTTCTCGCACAGGATCGCCTTGCCGGCCTTGGCGGCGGCCAGGCAGATGGGCAGGTGAGTGTCGCCCGGCGTGGCGATATCGACCAGGTCGATGTCGGGGCGATTCACCACCTCTTCCCAGGAGGTGCTCCACTCCTGCCACCCCAACCGGTCGGCGGCGGCACTGACTCCGTCCCGGCTGCGGCCGCAGATCACCTTCATGACCGGCAGGGCCGCAGGACTGAAAAAGTGCCGCATCTGGCGGTAGGCGTTGCTGTGGGCCTTGCCCATGAACTGGTAGCCGATCAGGGCTACATGGATCTTCCGGACCATTGCTTTGTTCTCAGGCCAACGTGGCGGCCCGCTCCCGGAGGATTGCCGCCCTTGAGCGACTCGCCCCGGGAAGGCGCGCCGGCGACCTTGCCTCCGATATCGTGCGATTTCAACGCAAGGAAAGCCTGTATATCAGGATCCTTGGAAGAGGGTCAAGCCTGCGCATCCATTTCCCGCCTTCCGTTTTCCGCCGCCGGCCGAGGGCCGGATGAAGAAGATTTTGTCCCTCGGTGGATCTGCTATGATAGACACTTTGCGCCGCCGGCGTGGCGGCAGCGCCGGCCCGCGCTTCGGGAATTCGAGTAAGGACGAGAGGAGACTTTCAATGGCGGACACCAAGCTGACGGTGAACAAGCACGGCTCCTTGAGAATCACGGGGGACTTCACCATCTACGACGCCCAGGGGCAGGCCTTCGACCTCGGCGGTCGCACCGCCATATCCCTTTGCCGCTGTGGCCACTCCGACAGAAAACCCTTTTGCGACGGCAGCCACCGCAGGGTCGGCTTCCAATCCGAGGTCAAGGCCGTGAGTCTGCCGCCCCCGGCCTCCGGGGGCGGTCGTGGGTGATCCGCTTTCCACCATCAAGCCGGCGGTGAGGAGCTTGCACCCCTATACGCTCAAGCACTTCAAGGCGCCGGTAAAGATCAACCAGAACGAAAACCCCTTCGATATGCCCGAGGCGGTCAAGCAGGCGGTACACTTGGCGGTGTCCGAGACAGCCTGGTGCCGCTATCCGGACTTCGTTCCGACCTCCCTCATCTCCCGGTTGGCTGACTTCAGCCGCTGGAAGAAGGAGGGAGTGCTGGTGGGGAACGGCTCCAACGAGTTGATCGAGGCCCTGATGGTGGTGGTGGTGGAACGGGGCAAGAGGGTGGTGATTCCCCAACCGACCTTCACCCTCTATGGGATGTTCGCCCGGATTCTGGGCGGAGACTGCCGGGACGTGCCCCTCAGACCGGACCTGGAGTTCGACGGACCCCGCTTGCTGAAGGAGGTCCGGGAGGCCGATCTGACCATCCTCTGCTCGCCCAACAATCCCACCGGTGGAGTGCTGGATCGCGGGGACCTCGAGAGGATCTTGCGCCGGGCGGGTGGATTGGTGGTGGTCGACGAGGCCTACCACGAGTTCAGCCGGCAGTCGGTGGCGCCGCTACTGGAACGATTCGACAACCTGGTGGTGCTCAGGACCTTTTCGAAGGCGATGTCGATGGCCGCTCTGAGGGTGGGCTATCTCCTGGGTCGTCCCGAACTGGTGGAGCAGGTGGCCAAGGCCAAGCTGCCCTACAATCTCAATGTTTTTTCCATGGCCGCGGCCTCGGCGGCGCTGGAGCATTTCGACTTGCTGAAGCCGCAGATCGAGCGGGTGATTGCCGAGCGGGACCGGCTGTGGGATGGCCTGAGCCGTATTCCCGGCGTGGAGCCCTTTCCGTCCCGGGCCAATTTCATGGTCTTTCGACTGGCCGCGGAACCGGGAATGGTCTTCAGGGCCCTTTACGAGGAGGGAATTCTGGTGCGCGACGTCAGCCGCTATCCCATGCTGCAGCAGTTTCTGCGGGTCAGCGTGGGACTGCCCCCGGAAAACGACCGCTTTCTGGCGGCCTTGAGTCGGATCATGAAGCAACACGATGAAGATGTAAGGGGAGGTGAAGGTTGAAAAATCAGCGGACATCCGAAGTATCCCGCAGAACCAACGAAACCGATATTTCAGTCAGGTTGAACCTGGACGGCGAGGGGGCCTCCCAGGTTTCTACAGGCATTCACTTCTTCGATCACATGTTGATCCTGATGGCCAAGCACGGCTTGTTCGACCTGGAGGTGCGCTGCAAGGGCGACCTGGAGGTGGACGGCCACCACACCGTCGAGGACGTGGGAATCGCTTTGGGACAAGCCTTCGACCGGGCCCTGGGCGCCAAGGAGGGCATCACCCGCTACGGCATGGCTTATGTCCCCATGGATGAATCCCTGGGGCGGGCCGTGGTCGACTATTCCGGCCGCC
>JAPPFQ010000692.1 GCA_028875135.1 Acidobacteriota bacterium | reverse complement strand
TCCTGAAGGCACGGGAGAAGACTCACCCGACGCTCCCCCAGGATGCGAATGCTAGAACCTCCGGAAGACTCCGATCACCTTGCCGACGATTTCAACCTCATCCGCCCCCAGTTCAATGACCGGGTAGCGGGGGTTTTCCGGCTTCAGACGAATCTTTCCGTCCAATCGATGAAAGCGTTTCAGCGTGGCCTCGTCGCCGTTGACCCGAGCCACCACGATCTCCCTGTTTTCGGCCGCGGGCTGTTTTCGAACCAGCACCATATCCGCCGGCAGAATGTGAGCGTCGATCATGCTGTCCCCTTCCACCTTGAGCAGGAAGACGGTCTCGTCCCCGACCCATTCGCGTGGCAGCGGAATCGTCCCCTCCCGGTTCTCCTCGGCCAGAATCGGGAGACCGGCCTGGATGCGACCCAGCAGAGGCAGATCCACCACCCGCTCGTTCTCCGAAACCCCTGCCAGCGGCACGTTGGCCCGCGACTTGGAAGGCTGATGATCCAGATAACCCTTGGCCCGCAGGACCTCGATATGTTGCTGGATGGCCTGGGCCGACTTTCCCAGCGCCTGGGCCACCTCTCTCACCGAGGGAGGCAATCCCTGACGGATGAAGTAGTCCTGAATATATTCGTACACCCGGCGCTGCTTTTCGGTTAACGCTCTCATGAAGCGGTCCTCCTGAAGGCCGGCAACTGCCCCGCGGTCCTGGAAATTCCTTTCCGCACCCTGCGACAACGGGTGGTGGATCGTGGAGACGACAGACAGGCAATCCACGCCAATCCCGAATACAGACAAGCGTCAGCATAGACATCCGTCTGTAATCCGTCAAGGAAAAACTTCCCTCGCCGGCACTGCCGCTTCCGGTTCCTCTGCGGAACCGTCATAATCATAAGGACCATTCCGCCGGTGGCGCCGGAGTCCATCAGGGTTTCCGTCGGCCGGGAACCGGGATTGGGGTCCATTCCATCAGCCGGCCCTGCAGAAGGGCCGGATGCCATCAAAAAATAGAAACCGAAGCAGCCACGGCTTCGTTGTAAATGTATGCGCAAACAGCCGGGCTGCGCTCGTGAACCCCGGAACCATGACGCCGCAGACCGAACTGGTTCGACGCAGCCAGCAAGGCGATGCGCAGGCCTTTGAAGACCTGGTCCGCAGTTGCCAGCAAAGGGTGTTCGGTCTGATCTACCAGGTCCTGAGATCCCCGGAGGAAGTGGAAGACGTCGCGCAGGAGGTTTTTACCAAGCTGTACTTTTCTCTGTCTCAGTTTCGCCTGGACTCCTCCTTTCAGGCCTGGCTCTACCGAATCGTCGTCAACCAGTGTTATGACCATTTGCGAAAGCGAAAGCGCACCCCTCAGATCAACTACTCGGATCTTTCCGAAAGCGAGGCCACGACCTTTGAGAGTCTGCCGTCGCTTACGGAGTCCCGGCCGCCCGATATCGCCAGGACCGTGGAGTTGCGGGAAATCTCGGACCGCTTGCTGAGCCTGCTGCCTCCTGGAGATCGCATGCTGCTGGTGTTGAAGGAGATGGAGGACTTTTCGATCGAGGATCTGTCCGGTATCTTCAAGATTTCCAAAAACGCGGTGAAGCTGAGGTTGTTCCGGGCGCGCCACCAGTTGCGGCGAGCCTATGAGAAGGGGAAGCTCTCTCGGAGGAAGTAGCCAAATGGGCCATCGAACCATTCGGTCGCGGCTGGAAGAGTTTGCAGAGTCCAGGCTGTCTCAGGAACAGCAGCAGGAGGTTGAGCGGCACCTGGCGGGTTGTTCCGCCTGCAGACAGCACCTGCGCGCCCAGGGGTGGATCCGGGCGCTGATGCGGGCGATCAGGCTGACCGACCATCCGGAGCCCTCCTCGGGGTTTGCCCGGAGGCTGGCAAGGCGCCTGGAAAGCCACCGGGAGGTCTACCTCTTCTGGCTGCCGCTTCGCGCCATGGCCCTGAAGGCCATCCCGGCGATGGCGCTTCTGACGATTCTCCTGGGGGCCATGGCTTACTTTCAAGGACCATCGGAAGCGCCGGTCGTCGCCCAATGGGAGGATCCCCTGCTCGAATCCTACTCGGAGCAGCAGGAAGTGGTGACCGAAGCCCTATTCTCGGAGGCCGTTGCCGGAGACCCGAACCTGGTGGTCCGGACATTGATGGGAGACCCCGCGATTGGAATCGCGGAGGATGATGACTATGATGAATCTTTCTAAATTCAAGGCCCTGCTGATCGTTGCGGTTGTCTTCCTGCTGGGGGCGGTGGCCGGCGCCTCGCTCAGCCGGACGGTTCTTCGGTCGATTTCCGCCTGGGGACCTCACCACCACTCCCGCGGACCCTTTATTGAAAAACTTCAGAAACGGCTCGACCTTTCGGGTGAGCAGAGGACGCAAATCCAAGCCATTCTGGATGAATCCCACCAGCAGTTCCGCGGGCTGCACAAGAGCGTCAAGCCTCAGTTCGAATCCATTCGCCAACAGATGTCGGAGCGAATCCGCAAAGAGTTGAATCCGGACCAAGCCCGGGAATTCGCGGCCATGCGCGCCGAGTACGAACAGCGCAGGGCCAGGCGCGGGAAGAAATACCGGTGAGATTGCGCTTACTCCCCGCCCCTCCTTTCCGCTTTTCTCCCGCCGGCGGCCATCCAAAGCACCCTTTCGCTACCCTGTTGTTTTCCCTGGTTCTGACGGCAACGCTCGCCTCGGCACTCCCTGGCACCCACTCGGACGGGAGCGCCCAGGGTCCGCCTCGCTACAAGGGGCGCATCATCGCACCCGTGATGAGCGCCGCCGGGGCCGATTGGCTCAATCGTCCCGAGCGGGAGCAGACGGAGATGCCCGACCGCTTGCTGGACGCCCTTCAGATCGAACCCGGGATGACAGTGGCGGACGTGGGGGCCGGTATCGGCTACTTCAGTTGGAGAATCGCCGGGCGGGTGGGTGCCGAGGGCCGGGTCCTGGCCGTGGAAATTCAGCCAGCGATGCTGGAACGTCTAGAGGCGGAGATGAGGAAGCGGGACATCCGCAATGTCCGGTCCATCCTGGGAACGCCGGTGGACCCGAATCTGCCCGCCCGATCGGTGGACCTGGCGCTCATGGTGGATGTCTACCACGAGTTCCGGCACCCGGAGGCGATGATTTCCAGGATCCGCCAGTCCCTCAAGGACGACGGCCGCATGGTTCTGGTCGAATACCGTGGCGAGGATCCGGCCGTGCCCATCCGGCCCGAACACAAGATGACGGTCCAGCAGGTCCTCCTGGAAATCCTGCCCATGGGTTTCCGACTTCAATCCCGGCTCGATTTTCTTCCCTGGCAGCACGTCTTCATTTTCGTCAAGGATTCGGGAAACCGGCCTGCCCCTTCGAATTAACCCGCCTTTTAGGCCCAGCATTCCACTGGCTCGTTCCGGGCCACCGTCCGGCGGGTGCGAGCGTTCGTTCAGCCTGGACACCGGTCAAAAGCCGACTGTCACGCTCGTGTAGCCCACATGCGAGCGAAAGCCGCGAATGCCGCCAATCCGCTCCCAATAGCCGTAGTACTGCCAGCCGAAGTTCCACGCGAGGTTCTCTTTCAGCTCCACTGTAAGACGAACCTGAGGCGAATGGTACGACATCGGCAGGCTGGTCATGAGGTACGCGCCTTCGAGCGAGAAAGCCGATCGCTCAGCGAAAGCCAGGTCGAAGTCCCCGCCGCCCGTGTCCTTCGTCAGGTTGTAGGCAAGGTTCAGTGTCAAACGTTGCGCCGGAGTCGCACCAATCGCGAAGTTCAAATTGTGGATGCTGCTGGCATAGACGCTACGCAAGCGTTCGGGTTCGCCGGAAAATTCGAATAGGTCCAGTATGCCCGTCGAGACATCCATGTTCAGCAAGCTGTAGCCCGCGTCCAGGACCATGCCCGTACCCGGATGCAGCCATGAGGCATGAACGCCTTGGCTGCGACTCTTCGAGCTGTAAGCCAGCAATTCGGTTGGGTTGGCGTTAACTCGATTCTTGAAATACGCGCTGACGGTGAAATCCCGCGCTCGCCAGCGGAATCGAGCCGACTGGTTGTGAAAACGCCGTTCGCTCGTCGGGGTCAGGGGGCGGTCGGCCCTGCCGACTTCGAAGTCGAACGAAGCTCGAACGTTGCGCCCGGGCAGCAAGCGTAACCCCGCCGCGCCGGACTGGAATTTGTTGTCCACAGACTTCAATTCCCGGCCGAATCCGAAATCCGCAAATCGCAAGGCGTCCGACGACCTTGCCCTTCTCGTCGAGAACCTGTAACCGCCGTAAATGCTGACTCCCTTGAGCGCTCTGTAGGTAGCCTCACTTGCATTGGAAATGCGACGAATTCCGAGATGGCTGAACCGCAGGTATTCGTCCCGGAACAAGCCGATCTCAACAATTGACGCGTCGCCATCGATGCGGGTGTTGTGAAATGCCGTCGTGTTGGTAACTGTCCAGCGCGGCGTCGGCAGCAGCATGACCGTGGTCTCGCCGGAACTCTGCTCCCGGCTGGCGTCGCCAACGATGAATGCCTCCCGGTAACCGGCTATCGTAGTAGCCGAACCCGGCACCGAGATGTAGTCCGTCAGAGTTGAGTTTCGCCTGCCGCCCGCGTAGACGAACCGGGAGTTGAATCCAATGACGCGGTCCTTCCTGGTCCGCAGGGCCAGCGTCGTGATCGAAGTCCGACCGTGAAATGGCTGAGATCGGGTGAAGTCCTCGACACGCTGAATGTTCGATGTGGCCGAGGGAAGCCCGGACGCGTCGGCTTGGCTCCCTTCCTCCTCGTAAGCGTCGACGGCGTGCATCGCGGTCAAGGCCAGTCCGACAAATTTCGCCGTAAATCCGGCCCTGTACTGGTTGTTCGATTGCTGCAGGTTGGCTTGGTAGCGAAGGTAGTTGCGCGCGTCCAGCACGCCGAAATTGTCCGTCGTTCCCACGGACGCGAAACCCGGGCCGGACCGTCCATTTCGGTCGTATCCCAGCAGCACCTCGAAGTTCGACCCGGGAAAGACCGTGAGGTCATGAGTCTGCATCGCGCGCTCCACGGTCAGGCCGTGCTCGCCGCTCCAGAGCGCTGGCAAGCGATTGTGATACCTCACTAGCCGATACTGCAGGTCGTATCGATACAGGCCATTCTTCTCGGCCTGGATGATGTGGGCCTGATAGGGGTCCCCTGCCGCTCCGGACGAGCGTAGCGAGAACTTGTCCAATGCGCTGCCCTTGCCATCGAGGGAATTGACGCGCAGCCTGCCTCGGAACAAACGCAAGCCGTCGCCAAAATTCACGCTCGCCCGGTACAGGTCATGGTCCCCGCCGACGTTGGCGAATCGATACCCGAATTCGAAGGAATTCGAGATTCTGTAGCCGCTGAACTCACGAGAGCTCGCTGGAACTTTGGCCGAATAGGTGACCGGCTGCTGGCCAAACGCCGAGGGGCAGAGGAGCACGAGTAGGACGCAGTACCTTCTCATCGTCGAAACTTCGGATCGGCGTTCGAGCCGTGGATCCGCGAGTGACAGAGGACGCAGTCCCGGAACGCAGGGTCGGCCAGGTTGTGGAACCACGGGTTCGGCGAACGGATGCCATCGGCACGCAGGCCGAAATCCCCGACGTCGTTATGGCATTCCAGGCACAGAACAAAGGCTGAGGGACGGTTCAGCAGGCTTGCATTCGTGCTGCCGTGCGGGTTGTGGCAAGCCTGGCAGCCTTCGACTCGGAC
>JAPPFQ010000473.1 GCA_028875135.1 Acidobacteriota bacterium | reverse complement strand
GGGCTGGAAGCTGATCCGTCCCGCTCCTCCCAGGGTGTCCGATTCCGTCGGCAGAGAGACGGCCAGCCCGAAGGGAGGCACTCTCCCGGGCATGTCCACGGCCGTAGGTTTGCCGTCGTTGTTCATGCGATGGCTCTTTTTGCTCAGGTAAAGCCTGAAGGCGGCGCTCTGAATGGCGGAGGCGGGTTCTTTCAGTGTGTAGGCGCCGTTCCAGGATCGAGTGATGAAGTGGTTGGCGTCGAGCAGCCGCCCGGGATAGTCCAGGTCCTGTTGGGTGTCGAGGCCCGAGCCAAGGGTGAGTTCCTGGTTGGAGGTCAGGTTCAACCGCAGCTTCCCGCCTAGCTGATATTCTCCGAACCCGCCCGGAATAATTGGGCCGGCGCCGCTTTGGGCTCCGGCGCGATAGTCGCCTCCCTTGCCTCCGGAGGCTCTCACACTGATGCCGGCTCTCCGCCCGGCAGCGAAAAATCGGGTATGGCCCCAGCGGTTGGCGCCGTTCAAGGAAAATCCGGTGGAGACGGAACCGCCGAAAGTCATCCTGTCGTGCACGGGCACGGGATCGGTCTTCACCAGGACGGCGGCCAGGCCGCCGGCGCACTCGCTCAGAGCGTAAGGGCCCTTGATCACCTCCAGGCTGCTCACCGTGGCCGGGTCCACGTGGCTGATCTCGGAGTCCATCCTGGCAGGTCCCGCGGCAAAGGCCCGGGATCCGTCAACCACCATGGCCACCTGGTACTCCCGGAGTCCCTGGACCACCGGCTCCAGGTTGGTGCCGCCCCGTCGAACGGCCAGGACGCCCGGCACTTCCTTGAGTCGTTCGGCCAGGTCCCGAGGTGGGCCTGACTGCAGTCGGGCGGCCGGAATTTCCTCAATGGCGATTTGAGTCGGCGAACTGGCCAGAACCTCGATTTCAGTGGCCACCGAACCCAACTGCAGCTCAATCGCCAGTACCGTCGTCTCGCCCGCCGGGAGGGCCAGTTCTCTCCGGTGCGGCGCGAAGCCTGGAGCTGTTACCGATAGGAGATAAGACCCGCTGGGGACGTTGAGGGTCACGCTTCCGGCGCTCCGGGCGTGCCCTCTGGCTGTCTGATGGCCGGAGGGCAACGCCAGCGAGACGGTGGCCCCGGAGATGGGCAGGCCGGAGGGGTCCCGCACCCGAACGGTGATCGATTCGGCCTGAGAAAAGAGGTTTCCGCAAAACAGCGTGAGGACGCCCAAAAGGGACAGGCAAGGGGTACTCGTCTTCATCTGATCCTCCGCGGCGGACGAAGCAGGTGTTGGAAAGCTTGGTGTGGGACAGACCCGTGACTGAGTAGCCTGCCAAGGCGAGGTGTGGTCCGTCACCGTCCAAGGCCGAACGTGGACGGACCAGGACCTCTACAGGCGCAGAAACCGGGCCGGAGATGGGGGTACGTCAGGAAAATCGCGGCGGATGAAACGGGGAGGGGTGGTGCCCTCGGGGAAGTCGGGGTTTCTGCAGAGGGATGCGGTTGCCGGCGGTCCAGGTGAGAACGGAGAAAACGGCCTTTTCCTGGGCCGGCCAGCCGCTCTGCTCACGAGCCGTCAGGAAGCCGGCCTGCGGTCGTTGGCATCCTGCCGACCAGGCACATGATTTTCCCGGGAACTCCATCCTTGGGGGGGAAGGATGATGGCACTGCTTCGTCCCGGCCGGCCGAGGTTGGCGCCGCTTCTCGGGGCAGCAGCAGCGTTTTTGTCCCATGGCGCACTGTCTGGAGTACGAGGCCGAGGCAGAGCCTCCCGCCGTTCCCCGCTGCAGGAGCCAATGAACGGGTAACGTGCCGTAACCCAACGATACCAGGGCCGCAAAAACCGCCACCTTCTTCCAAACGGGTCTGTTCATGTCCAGGGCAGGGATATGGGTCTGGATGACGCGGCGCCCGCATGCCTCCCGGTGATGTCCGCGACAGGATGGAAGCCGCCCGCGCATCAGCTCGTCGGCTTGTAACGTTCCACCTTTTCGAAGGCGTCGGCGATGATGCGGGTGTCGAGGCTGTCGACGGCAAAGGCTCCGGCCTGGGACAGGTAACGCCAGGTAACGTCAAAGTCCTGCTGGCTGAGGACCGGGTAGTTCCGCTCCAGGCCGTCGAAAAAGGCGGTAAAGGCAACGCTCACGAAGAAGTCCACGGCCGCCACCCGGCTGCTCTCCAGCTTGACGGCATTCCAGACATAGCCGCTGGCGCTGTTGGCGTCGGATTCCTCGGAGAGGGGTTCGAGATCTTCGGCTTTGACGCTGTAGCCGTCGAGTTGAGCGCCTTCCTTGAGCCGGAAGGTTTTCCAGCAGTGCCCGCAGGCCGACTGCCCCTTGCCCAGAACGAAATCCCAGACGGGCGCCACCTTCATTGGCGAGCCGCAGGCCGGGCACTGGTATTCCTTGACGAAGTCCGACAACGCCGACAATATCCCATCTCCGCGATCTGGCATGATATCAAGCCCCTTTTCACTCAAGTCACCGAAGAAGCCTTCGGATTATACCGCAGTCGATCAAGATCAAGCCGCAGGGGCCGGTTGGCCTCAATCGGCGATGCGCTCGATCCCTGCTCCCAACGCCTTCAGCTTCGTTTCAATGGCTTCGTAGCCGCGGTCCAGGTGGTACACCCGTTGAACCAGCGTCTCTCCGCCGGCGACCAGTCCCGCCAGGATCAGGGAGGCGCTGGCTCTCAGGTCGGAGGCCAGTACCTTGGCCCCGGTCAGATCCCGGCGACCCGAGATCACGGCCCGGTTGCCCTCGATCCTGATATCGGCTCCCATCCGCACCAGCTCGCTGGCGTGCATGAAGCGACTCTCGAATATGGTCTCGGTGACGATGGAAGGCCCGTGAGCCTGCGTCATCAGCGCCATGTATTGGGCCTGCATGTCGGTAGCGAAGCCCGGGTACTCCATGGTAGTGACATCTCTGGCCTGAAGCCGGCCGGGAGCCGTCACCCGGCAGGCGTTGGCGCCGCAACGTTCGACGGTGATGCCGGTTTCCTCCAGCTTCTCGATCACGGCCGTCAGATGTTCAGGGCGGCAATTGACCAATTCCACGGAGCCTCCGGTAATGGCGCCGGCCACCATGAAGGTCCCCGCCTCGATGCGGTCGGGAATGATGGCGTGGTCGGCTCCGCCCAACTCGGGCCTCCCCTGTATTCTGATGGTGCTGCCGCCGTCTCCCTCGATCCTCGCCCCCATCGAGCGCAGCAAGTCGGCCAGATCGATGACTTCGGGCTCGCGGGCGGCATTGTGCAGGATGGTCTCGCCTTTCGCCAGGCAAGCCGCCATCATCAGGTTCTCGGTCCCGGTGACCGTGATCCGGTCGAAGACCACCTTTTCTCCAGTCAGGCGGGGCGCCTTGGCCTCGACGTAGCCGTGTTCGATAGTCAGGCTGGCGCCGAGTTTCTTCAAACCCTTGATGTGGAGGTCGATGGGGCGGGCCCCGATGGCGCAACCTCCGGGCAGGGACACCCGGGCCCTGCCGAAGCGGGCCAGCAGCGGCCCCAGAACCAGGACCGAGGAGCGCATGGTCTTGACCCTCTCGTAGGGAGCCACGCCGGAGATCGAATTTCCGGCGGCCAGCTCACAGCCATGGTCCGCCTGCAGGTTCTCCAAGTCGACTCGACAGCCCATCTCCTGCAGGAGGCGGCCGGTGGTCTGGATGTCGCGGACCCTGGGCAGATTGCGCAGCTTGAGGGGCTCGTCGGTCAATAGGCATGCCGCCATGGCCGGCAGGGCCGCGTTCTTGGCCCCGCTGACGGTGACCCTGCCCCGCAGCGCGGCGCCCCCCTTGATCAGGATCTTATCCAATGGTGTGGCTCACCTCCCCCTGGACGATGGTGGCGTGTACCCGCAGATCCTGGTCCAGCAGCACCATGTCGGCGTCCTTGCCTGCTGCCAGGGTTCCCTTGCTGTCGGCGATTCCCAGGGACTGGGCGGGGTTGCGCGTGAGCATGCCGAGGACGGACTGCAGTGGCAGGCCGGTCCACCGGACCATGTTCCGCAGGGCCTGGTCCTGGGTCAGAACGCTGCCCGCCAAGGTGCCCTCCGGCGTTCGACACACACCCTCCGAAAGCGTGATTTCCGAATCGGCGAGGCGGTACTGTCCCTCGGGCATGCCGGTGGCGCTGACGGCGTCGCTGATCAGAAGGATCCGCCCGGCTCCCTTGCACCGCAGGCAAAGGTCGACGGCGGCGGGCGAGACGTGAACCCCGTCGGCAATCAGTTCGCCCCATATCCGCGGGGTTGTCAGGACGGCGCCGAGAATACCCGGGTCGCGGTGGCTGAAGCTCCTCATGGCATTGAACAGGTGGGTGGCGTTGCCGGCGCCCAGATCGATGGCCGCCATGGTCTCTTCCAGGGTGGCGTTGGAGTGGCCCAGGGACACAACCACCCCCCTGGAACGGGCGAACCGGATCAGTTCCAGGCTGCCCTCGACCTCCGGCGCCAGCGTGATCAGCTTGACCCGATGGCCGGAGCGGGCCAGCAACTGCTCGAGGATGAGTGTCGACGGGGGGCGTATGTGCCTGGCCGGATGAGCCCCGCGCTTCTCAGGGTTGATGAAGGGACCTTCCAGGTGCAGACCCAGCATGCGTGCGCCCGGCAGGGGTCGGTCCACCTGGCGTCCCAGGGCCTCCACGGCCTGGAGGGTCTCGATGGGTGAGGCCGTCATCGTCGTGGCCAGAAAGGAGGTGGTGCCGTAAGCAGCCAGGAAGCGGGAAATGGCTTCGATGGCTTCGGTCGTGCCCTCCATCACATCGCGCCCCAGCGCTCCGTGGATGTGGACGTCGATGAAACCCGGAGCCAGCAGGTGCCGGGAGTGGTCCAATACTTCGAATTCATCCCCGGAGAACCGCACCGCCGCCCGGCTCCCGACTTCCATGATCCTGGTCCCCTCGACCAGAACCACTCCATCCAGAATGACCCGGTCGGGAGTCATGACCCTGCCGGCGATCACTGCCAGTCGCTTCATGTTGCGTCACTCCCCGCAATGTCCGTCTGAATTGTCTCCCATTGGTCCACAGCTTCCGCCACGCAATCGGCCAGTTGACGTCGGGCCGACTGGATGGTGTTGTTCTCCCGTGAAGGATGCACGCGGTTGGTCAGGAATACGATGAAGAGCCGGCGCCGGGGGTCGATCCACAGAGAAGTTCCGGTAAACCCCGTGTGGCCGTAGGACTGAGGCGACAGCCTGCTGCCGGCCGAGCTGTTGGGTGAAGGGGTGTCCCAGCCGAGGGCTCGACTACTTTCCGATGGCTGGGCCTGGCGTTGGGTGAAGGTTTCCAGGGTGCTCCGCTTCACGATTCGACGATGGTTATAGATTCCGCCGTTGAGGAGAGCCTGGCAGAAGACCGCCAGGTCCGCCGCGGTGCCGAAGAGACCGGCGTGGGCAGCCACGCCGCCCATGGCACAGGCATTTTCATCATGAACCTCGCCCCTCAGCAAGCGCTTTCTCCACGGGTCCATTTCCGTGGGAGCGATGCGAGGCATCCAGTCGGAAGGGGGGTGAAAGCAGGTCCGCCGCATTCCCAGGGGATTGAAGATCTGTTTTCGGGCCAGGTTGTCGAGACTGTCCCCACAAACTCTTTCCAGGAGGGCACCCAGCAGGATGAAGCCGAGATCGCTGTAGAGGCTCCGATTCCCCGGTTGGTGCTCCAGGGGAGTTTCCAGAATCCGTCGCTGGACCTTTTCCTTCCCGGTGGCATGCTTGTAGAG
>JAPPFQ010000314.1 GCA_028875135.1 Acidobacteriota bacterium | reverse complement strand
TCACGAAGTCGCACTTTCCGGCCAGCTCGTGCGGGTCCTTGTAGTAGGTGATGGCTTCGTTGCCGGCCCGGATGGCGCCCTCCAGACCATGAACGGCCAGGTTGATCTGGGCCAGCCTGGCTGTGGTCTCGTTCTTCTCGTGGCCGTAGAAGGTCACTTGCTCCATCGTATCCCGGGCTTTGGCCTCGATGAAGTGACTCGACTGCACGAACATCCCCCCTGAGCCGGCCGCGGGATCGAACACGACGCCGTGGTCGGGCTCGATGACGTTGACGATGGTCTGGACAATCGAAGGCGGGGTGAAGAACTCGCCGTTGTCGTGCGCGCCCTGCTTCGAGAACTCGGCCAGGAAATATTCGTAGATACGGCCGAACAGGTCGCCCGAGGCCTTGCGCAGCGGCTCGGAATCGAAGGTCCGCATCATTTCTTCCAGCACATCGTCCTGGAAGTGCTCGTAGTCCTTTGGAAGCTGACCCGCCAGCGGCTGGAAACGGTCTTCCACGGCTTCCATGCCGGCGGTCACGGCCGCGCCGAGATTGCCGTCCTTGCGCATCTCCAGCAGAACGTCATAGCGTGCCTCCCGGGGCAGCATCAGGGCGCGGCGCCGGGTGAAATCGGCCTCGATCAGCGGCCGATCCGGCATCCTGCCTGCCGTCCTGTCTTCTTCGATCTCCTTTTTCGCCTCGTAGTAGCGGTTGGTGGCCTGCCGCAGGAATATCAGGCCCAGTATGGGCAGGAAATACTCGTTCGACGCCAGGTTCGAATTGGCCCGCAGGTTATCCGCGACCTTCCAGAGCTTTGCTTCCAACTGCTCGATGCCGGTCAGGGGGTCCGCAATCATTCGCTATCGGTCTTTCTTGTTCTCAGGTTTTCTTTGTCGGGAGGGGTGCTCTCCAGCGCCGTCAGCCGCTCTTATTCCCCTACTGATCAGCCCAGCAGTCGAGTACAGCCAGGACAGCCTCAACTCATTGACAGCGTCGATCATTTTTTGGCAGTATTGCTTTCAGGACGGTGACGTTCACGATCTAGAGGGGCTAGTCCCTCGGCCGATTGAGGTCGCTCATAGAGCACCCATAAGTCGAGGCGCAGGCCCCTTTTCCTTTGTGGAGGATTGCGATCGTTGGGGGCGACGCCTAAACCGGTGGCGACGTGAGTGTCTGGGATGCCGGCTTCCTCGGGGCCTTCCTTCAAGTAATTCAAGCAGCCAGCGACGGCACTGAGCGCGAACCGCTACCCTGCCTCACGCACAGAGACCGTTTGACAGCGCCAAAGGTAGAGTCTCACTTCGCCATTGAAACCAGTCAACAATTATACGGCTTCTTGTGAACTCTACTGGACGAAGAAAAACGCTGTTGGACTATCGCGAGACCTAGTTGTGGTGGGAACCGACATGACGGGATAGGTAGGAGCCGTCGCGGGGACGCATATACCGGAGAAAGGCGCTCCGGCAAGCTATGAGGAGCGCTCCCAGGACGCAGGTCTGATCCCAAGTGCTGACTTCAATCCTCTTATGGACCCTGGCCCTGCTGCTGGTGGCGGTGGGTGTGGCGGGGACGATCATGCCGGGGTTGCCGGGCACCGTGCTGGTGCTGGCCGGACTGATCCTGGCCGCCTGGATAGACGGGTTCTCCCGTGTCGGCGCTCCAACGGTGGTCGTCCTGGTGGGCCTCACCCTGCTGGCCTACGCGGCCGACTTTATTGCCGGAGCCCTCGGAGCCAAGCGATCGGGGGCCAGCGCGCGGGCCGCCGCCGGAGCCGGGCTGGGGGCTCTGGTGGGACTGTTCTTCGGCATTGTCGGGGTGCTGATCGGCCCCTTCCTGGGGGCCGTGCTGGCTGAGCTGAGCCTCCACGGCAATTTGAAAAGGGCCGGCCGCGCCGGCATCGGCACTTGGCTGGGAATGGCCGTGGGCGCGGCGATCAAGGTGTCGCTGGTCTTCATGATGATCGCGGTCTTCGTGTTGGCTTATTTCATCTGAACAGGAGGGATGTTCGGCCCTCGATGTGGCTCCGGTGGGGAGTGGTGGCCGGGGGAGTTAATTCTCGAAATAGTTGGCGGTTGCGGCTAATTTGTAGCTTGCACCCCCTGCGGTTTCGACGGCAGGGTGCGGGGCCTCTTCGGAGGCCCCTGCTTTTTTGGGGCGGGAATCGACAGGGGCCGGGTTTCAGGACTTGTGCTTGAGGGCGCGCCAGTCGAGGTGGCGGGTCAGGTACATGGTGACGGCCAGCGCCAGGAAGAGGCCGAGGGAGCCGACCAGCAGGGCGTAGTCCTGATTGCGAAGCAGGATGTAGAGGTACCCGTACAGGAGCCCCAGGATGACGGCCATCAGGGCTGCCCCGCGGGGCTTGCCCAGAACCGACAGGCTGTAGCTGACGAGCAGCACCACGGTGGAAGCGGCGGCCAGGGCATAGGCCGGGCCGAAACCCAGGTGCTCGGAAAGGGACAGCACCAGCAGGTAGAACAGGCACATCCCGGCGCCCAGAAGCAGGTATTGCAGCGTGTGAATCCGCAACCCGGAGAGCACTTCATGGAGCCACAGGGTGATGAAGGTGAGAGCCAGGAACAGGATGGCGTACTTGACGCTGCGATCGACCATCCGATAGGGGTCTACCGGTGTCGCCAGGGTAAGGCCGAACCGGGAGGGGGAGGTGGAGGACCAGTCTGTCTGGGACATCCATCTCTGAGGGTAGCTGCGGCCCAGGAAGGGAATGCTCCAGGTGGCCTCGAATCCACGGTCGGTCACCGTGCGCTCGGCCGGGAGCCAGTTTCCCTGGAAGCTGGGGTGGGGCCAGTTCGACTGAAGATCGACGGTGGTCTGTTTGCCGAAGGGTGCAAAGTAGATTGCTCCGCTGCCGTTGAGTTCCAGCGGGAACCGGAAATCGAAGGCCGTTCCCTTCAGCCGCTCTCTCAGGCTGGCCTGAATCCCGGGATGGTCGCTACTGGATTCACCCGATCCGGGATGAAAGGGGAGGCTCTCGCCGTTCCAGGAAAGCACGGCTGCATTCTGGATGGCTCGGGCATCGGAGATATTCACCGAGAGGTGAGCCCGGTCCCAGAGGATATCTTCCGGCCGGACTCCCCATTCGCTGAAGTCCGGCACGGAGAAGGTGCCCCGCAGATCCAGGGTCAATCGATACACCGGAACCTCGAAGATGCCCCGATAGCGAAGGTGGGATTCGGCCCGGCCGGCGACAGTGAGTGTCTCCGCCAGGAAGTGGCCGTAGCTCACATCGGTGAGAGTGTGGACCTCGCCCTCGGGCGTTCGTTCGCTACGGTGTTCCAGGTAAGGAATGACAATCCGGGGACCCGCCAGCGACTGCTCCTTGCCCCATTTTGAAGTGACGTCCTGAGTTGCCTCCTGCTGTCTGGTCCGGCGCTCAGAGACGACGCCGTGAATCAGCAGGATGGGAATTTGGAGCAGGAGCACCAGCAGCCCCAGCAGGCAGGCGCGCCATATCGGCGAGTTCAGAAAAGCCTGCGGATTGAGCAGGGATCTGGGCGATTCAGTTGACATCGGGAGGTCTCCTCGGCAAGATACCGATTGACTCTTCAGGCACAGACTAACACCCCGGGCCGGGCACCAAAAGATTATGATCCCAGCCACAACTTTCTGTGAGCAATCCCGGCCAACTTGATATAGAGTGGGCCACTCACTTGATGTCGGACGGGCTTGCAGCAGGTGGACCCGCTTGAAATCCGTCCCCGGTCACAGGGACTCCGGAGATCGCGCTCATGCCAAATGCACTCTTAGTTTACCCTGAATTTCCTCCTTCCTACTGGGGCGGAAAGTTTGCCCTGGAGTTTGTAGGAAAGAAGGCGGGGTTTCCCGCTCTCGGTCTGCTCACCATCGCCGGCATGTTTCCCTCCAGGTACGACCTCCGCGTGGTGGATTTGAACGTGACCACCCTGAAGGATTCGGACCTGGAATGGGCCGACCTGGTATTTACCTCCACCATGATCGTTCAACGCGATTCCCTGGACTCGGTGATCGAGCGCTGCAACCGGGCCGGCGTTCCGATAGTGGCCGGAGGGCCTCACCCCACCACCTATCACGACGAGATCCAGGGCGTGGACCACTTCCTGCTGGATGAAGTCGAGGAGATTCTGCCCCAATTTCTGCGGGACATGGAGACCGGAACCGCCAAGGACATCTACCGGGCGCCGGAGAAACCCGATGTGACCCGCACGCCGGTGCCACGTTTCGACCTCGTCGACATGAAGGACTACTACTCGATGTGCCTGCAGTTCTCCCGGGGGTGTCCCTTCGACTGCGAGTTCTGCGACATCACCAAGCTGTTCGGTCGAGTGCCGCGGACCAAGACGCCGCAACAGATGTTGGGTGAGTTCGACTCCCTCTACGAGCTGGGTTGGCGAGGCAACCTCTTCCTGGTGGACGACAACTTCATCGGCAACAAGCGGGAGGCGCTGGAACTCCTGCCGGTGGTGGCCGAGTGGCAGAAGAAACGCCGCTATCCCTTCGCCCTCTTCACCGAGGCCAGCGTCAACCTGGCCCGAAACGACGAATTGATGGAATCCATGATCGAGGCCGGTTTCGACTGGGTGTTTCTGGGAATCGAGACTCCCAATCCCAAGGCCCTGATTAAGACCAAGAAGGCGCAGAACACCAACAAGAAACAGGAAGAGAACTATCTGCTGAGCGCCGTTCGCACCATTCAACGGAAGGGGATGGAGGTCAGCGGTGGATTCATCCTGGGCCTGGACGGAGACGACGAAGGGGTGTTCGACGCCCAGATCGACTTCATACAGGAGGCCGGCATTCCCATGGCCATGGTGGGGCTGTTGACGGCGCTGAAGGGCACCGACCTCTACGACCGTCTCCAGAGGGAAGACCGGATACTGGAGGAGACCACCGGGACCAGTGTCAACGTCGTTCTCAACTACAAGCCCGAGATGGATCCCCAGACCTTGATCGAGGGATATCGACGAGTGCTGACCACCATCTACGACCCGACTCTGGAAAACTATTTCAGACGCTGTCTGAACATGATGGAGCATGTCAAGCCCAGCCCCTACGTTTCCAAGCCGGTGGGCATGAACGAGGTGCGGGCCATTGGGAAATCGTTGCGCCGGCAGCTCTTCTCCCGGCAGGGTCCGGCCTACCTCAAGTTCATCGCCAAGGTTGCCAGGGACCATCCTCGCATGCTCACCCAGGCTTTCCACCTGGCCGTCATGGGCTATCACTTCGAGAAGGTCACCAGCCAGCAGATCGCCATCCACGACTTCAAGGAGTTTCTGGAAGCCGAACTGGATTCGTTCACCCGGGCGGTTTCCCACTCCGTGCGTTCCGGCGCAAAGGAAGTGGAGGAACTCAGGGTCCAGGTGCAGGAATTGTTCTCGCGAGTTCATGCCCGCTACGAGGCCATGCACGACGATCTTCGCTATGGCGTCGAAGATGCCCTGGAGTCGTTCCGGTCGTCGGTGAACGCCCAGGTAGACCAGTTTGCGCGCTTGGCGGTGGCCGGGGCCTAGCCGGCCGCACGCCTTGCATCCTCCCCTTCGCACCAGCCTTTGCCATTCGCCGCTGCTTTGCGGCGTCGCGACTGCCCCCCTCCGCATCAGCCTTCGCCATCCGGCGAAGGCTGATGCGACTCCCCACAAAGGGGGGGGGGTTTGTTGGGGCGGGAACAACCGCCCCGCCCAAAAACCCCCCGGGGGGGGGGGGGGGGGGGGGAAACCGGGGGGCCGGAA
>JAPPFQ010000222.1 GCA_028875135.1 Acidobacteriota bacterium | reverse complement strand
AGGTCGGACCGGTCGGGGTCGTAGCGGGGGTCGGTGAAGTAGAGCCGACCCTGCGTGTCGACCGTCACGTCGTTGGGGCTGTTGAGGCGCCTCCCTTCGCACCGATCCGCCAGCACCTCCACCTCGCCGGTGGCGACGTCGGTGCGGGTGACGCGCCTGCGGCCTCGAGGCCCGTGCTCGGCTCCCTCGCACGTGACGAGGCGGCCCTGCCGGTCGAACATGTTTCCGTTGGTGCGGCCGCTGTCCTCCCGAAAGACCGAGAGAACCCCTTCGGCGGAAAGCTTCATGATGCGGTTGTTGGCGATATCGCTGAAGAAGACGTTGCCCTCGGCATCCGCGGCCGGACCCTCGGTGAACGCAATGACGGCCGCCGAAGTCAACTTGGAGCTGGCCGCGACCCAGTCCGGGTCCTGGGGACGGCGAGAAGGGTTATCAGACATGAGACCTCCTGAATTCCGGCCGGCGCCCAACCGATGCCGGGATGAACCGACAGCCATCGTGACCCGGCCGGCAGCCGGGGACAAAGGCCACAATTATGGGACGCCGCCGGGCCAATGGCAATCCCAACTTCTTCCCGGAGAGCCCGGGAAGGCGGCTATCGGTAGATCCTCGGAACCCTTGGACCGATCCGGCAGAGCGCCTCGTAGGGAATGGTGGAGCAGGCAGCGGCGAACTCCCCGACTGTGATCTCCTCGCTTCCCTGCCGGCCGATCAGGCAGACCTCGTCTCCCACGCCGGCCTCCGAAGACGACCCGATATCCACGGCAGTCAGGTCCATGCTGATCCTGCCTGCAAAGGAAAAACGGCGCCCGCGCAGGAGAACGTTGCCCCCTGACGCCAGCAGCCGGTTGACCCCATCCGCATAGCCCACCGGCAGGATGGCGATCCGGGTGGTTCTCGAAGCCACGTAGTCGCCGCCGTATCCGACCCCGGTCCCGGCCCTTATCGTCTTGACCTGCACGATCGAGGTCTTGAAGCTCAGCGCCGGACTCAGGGTCAGTGGAGCCGGCCGGCTCAATGGGTTGATCCCATAGAGCATCAGCCCGGGACGGACCGCATCGCACCAGGCCTCGCGAAAACCGAGAATGCCGGCGCTGTTTGCCATGTGATTGCGAAATCCCGCCGCTTTCTCGGAGGAGATGTCCGCCAGCACCTGGTTGAACCGGCCGATCTGCCGGCGGGTGGCGGGATGGCCGGGCTCGTCGGCCGAACTGAAATGGGTGTAGAGACCCTGGCAGCGGACCCACTCCGTAGCCAGGCAGCGACAGACCACCTCGCCGGCCTGCTCGAAGGGAATTCCCAGGCGGGTCATCCCGGTATCGATCTTGATGGCATAGCGGGCCGGGACCTTCAGGCGGCCGGCCTCACCCGCCAACCGCGGCACCATGTCTTCGGCATACACCGCCGGCGTCAAGTCCCGGCGAATGATCTCGGCCTCCTCCCCCGGCCAGAACCCGTTGAGCAGGAGGATGGGCAATCCGATGCCCGCCCGCCTCAACTCCAGGGCCTCCTCCAGAATGGCCACGGCCAGGGCGTCGGCCCCCGCCTCTTCCAGGCAGCGCGCCACCGGCACCGCCCCGTGGCCGTAGGCGCCGGCCTTCACCACGGCAATGACGCCAACGCCCTCGCCAAGAAAGGCTCTCAGGGCCCTGAGGTTGGCCCGGACGGCCGCCAGGTCGACCTCGACCCAGGTGGGTCTGCCCGTTCGATTCATGTGCGTCACGGTGACCGAATCACGCCGGGATTCCATGTGGGACCGTAGGGGCGTCCCTTGTGGGCGCCCAATCCGGGGATAACCTGGCGAACGCGAACAACGGGCAACCACAAGGGTTGCCCCTACGGAGAGGGCAGCGCGGGAAAGTCCCGTCCTACTCCTCCCAAATGTTTTCAAAGCGGGTGTATTCTCGCAGAAAGGCCAGCCTGATCCTGCCGGTGGGACCGTTGCGTTGCTTGCCGATGATCAGATCGGCCAGACCCTTGTTCTGATCGGTCTGTTTGTACATTTCCTCGCGGAAAATGAAGGTCACCAGGTCGGCGTCCTGCTCGATGGAGCCCGACTCTCTCAAGTCCGAAAGCCTCGGTTCGTGGCTCTCGGTTCGCTGCTCGGGGGCGCGGCTGAGCTGGGAGAGGGCGATCACCGGGATGTCGAGCTCCTTGGCCAGCGCCTTCAGCCCCCGCGAAATGTTCGAGATCTCCTGTTGGCGATTGTCATTTCGCCCTCCGCCTCCCGAAACCAACTGCAGATAGTCCACGATCAGCAGGTCCAGCCCGCTCTCGGACTTGAGACGCCGCGCCTTGGCCCCCATCTCCAGCAGGCCGATGCTCGGAGTGTCATCGATGAAGATGCGAGCCGAGGACATGTCTCCCAGAGTGCCGGCAAGCTTGTTCCAGTCTTCCTTGGCCAAATATCCGGTGCGCAGCTTGTGGGCGTCGACTCGGGCTTCCGAGCAGAGAATTCGCAACAGCAGTTGATCGGCCGCCATCTCCAGGCTGAATACCCCAACGCTCTTCTCGGATTTCAGGGCAGCGTGGCTGGCAATGTTGAGGGCCAGAGAGGTCTTGCCCATGGCGGGCCTGGCTGCCAACACCACCAGGTCGGAGGACTGGAACCCGGAGGTCAATTCGTCGAACCGGGTGAACCCCGAGGCGATGCCGGTCACCATCTGGCGTTGACCGGCCGCCGCTTCGATCTTCTTGAAGCTGGTCTTGGCCAGTTGGCCGAGGCTGACAAAGCCGGTCCGAATCTTGGATTCGGCGATTTCGAAGATCGCCCTTTCGGCGTTGTCAAGCACGTTCTCCACCTGGTCCTGTTGCTCGTAGCAGGAGGAGATGATCTGGTTGGACCGCTTGATCAAACTGCGTAGGGTGGATTTTTCCTGAACGATGCGGGCGTAGTGCTCCAGGTTGGTCAGGCGGGGGACGTCGTCGATCAGGGAAGAAATGAAGGAACGACCGCCAATGGCTTCGAGCTGCCCGACACCGTCAACGGCGTTGGCCAGGGTTACCAGGTCGATGGCCTTGGAGCTCTCGAGCAGCGACTCCATTTGCTGAAAGAGGACCCTGTGGCTGCCGAGATAGAAGTCTTCGTGACTCAGAAACTCGACTGCCTGGTTGACGAGATGGTTATCCAGCAGGATGGCTCCCAGAACGCAGCGCTCGGCCTCGATATTCTGGGGAAGTCCTTTTTCCGGCAGGGCGTCGGCAGGCATGGGTCCGGCTCATGGAAAAACAGGGGCGGCTTCCGGAGAGGAGACCCGGGCAGGAACCCGGTAGGCACCAAATGCCGGGCAGGCGGAGAGGCTACTCTTCCCGGAGCACTTCCACGCTGACTACTGCAGTCACTTCTCGATGGAGTTTGATGGGCACGTTGTGCCCACCCAGAGACTTGAGGGGCTCGTCCAGGTCGATCTTGCGGCGGTCGATCTCGAAGCCTTTTTCGTGCAGCGACTCGGCGATATCCAGCGAGGTTACCGAACCGTAGAGAACGTCCTGCTCTCCCACCTTGCGGGTGAACTGGAGAGAAACCTCGGCAAGCTGCTGCGCCAGCATCTCGGACTCGTTCTTCTCTATGGCTTCGCGGCGGACGGCGGCGGCCTTCTCCTGTTCTACCTGGCGCAGGTTGTGAGGGGTGGCCGGAACGGCCTTTCGCTTGGGCAACAAAAAGTTGCGCGCATAGCCGGGCTTGACGGAGACCACCTCGCCGCGATCACCGAGCTTCTCGATTCGTTCTCTCAAGACCACATCCATGGCGTTCTTGCTCCAGCCGTTCGAACCAATGGGTGAGACTGGTATCCTGTCCCGGAAATACGAGGGAAAGCTTGCCGAACGTTCTGCCTATCCCGCGGCAAAGGGAAGCAGAGCAATATTGCGGGCTCGCTTGAGAGCTTCCATGAGCTTGCGTTGGCAGGGCGCGCAGGTTCCGGAAATTCTCCGGGGCAGGATCTTGCCCCGTTCCGGGATGAAGGCGGAAAGCAAACGGGTGTCCTTGTAATCGATATAGTCGATCTTCTCTGCGCAGAAGCGGCACACCTTTTTTCGCCGCACGAAATGTCGCCTGCGGCCTCTTCTCGGCTTCGCGCCTGAGCGTCCTGGGCTCCGACTGGGGGGCATTGCAACGGCTCCTTGGTGGTTCTCCGAGGGGGCGGATCGCTCCTTGCCGGCTAGATGGCGGGAGCGACCGCCTCGGGTTCGGTTCCACGACTGCGGCGGGCCTTCTTCTTGAGGCGGGCCGCCTTGATCTTTTCCGCTCTCTTCAGATGTTCATCCACTCGCACCGTGAGGTAGCGCAAGACCTGGTCGTTGACCCTCAAGCGCCGCTCCAACTCCTTGATGCAATCCCCGCCGGCCCCGATGGTGAGCAGAATGTAGATTCCTTCGCGCAGATCCTGAATCTCATAGGCAAGCTTCTTCTTGCCCAATCGGTCGACGGCGTGCACTTCGCCGTCATAGCTCCGGACCACTTCCTCCATTTGGCCCGTGATCCGCTCGATCCCCTCGTCATTGGACGAGGGGTGCACGATAAACATGACTTCGTAACGTCTCATGAATCCCTGTTCCCGTTAATGTCCGTCCGGCTGCGGCCGAAATGCCGCAGCTGGAAACCGCTAACCCTCCCCGGGATTAAACCGGTTCATGGCCTCGTCGACCCCGGCCAGACAAACCGACGCCACGGCCTCGGCGCCCTTGTGGATCATCTGCCCAAACGCCGCGGCGCAGTCCGGAGACACGGGAGACAAGACAAATTCAGCGGCATCCGGAATAAGCCCTTCCGGGGCAATACCCAGGCGAACCCGGGTAAATTCTCGCGTGCCCAGAACCCCGATGATGGACTTGAGGCCGTTGTGGCCTCCGTCACCGCCCCGGGCTCGAATGCGAATCCGCCCAGCGGGCAGCGCCAAATCATCGCAGATTACGATCAGGTCGTCAAGGGACAGGCGGTGCCCGGACAGAAGCAGGCTGACCGCACTACCGCTCAGGTTCACGTAGGTCTGGGGCTTGGCCAGCAACAGGGGGTTTCCCGACAGATCGACAGTTGCAACCAGAGCCGGACCGGCATCGGACCGCCAGCGACCTCCCCCCGCCGAGGCCAGCCGGTCGACCACGGCGAAACCCGCGTTGTGAGGCGTGTGATCATAACGCGGCCCGGGATTGCCGAGACCGACCACGAGCATCACCCTTCACTACCCTCCTCCGACTCGCCCTTGCCCTTCCCGATCACTTCCGGTTCCTCTTCCTCCTCCAATCCCGGCGCGGCAACTTCTTCGGCCTCTTCCACCTCCTCCTTGGGCGCAACCACGTGCGCCACCACCAGATCGGAATCGGACAAAACCTTCAGCTTGGGGTCCACCGGCAGGTCGGCCACTCTCAAGTTGGAGCCGATCTCCAGATCGGAAATATCGGCGGTGATGTGCTCCGGGATGTCCGCCGGCAGGCACTCCACTTCAAGCTGACGGAGGACAAACTCGAAGATGCCTCCCTGGTCCTTGACCCCCTTGGCCAGACCCACCGGCAGGACCGGCACGCTGACCTGCAAGGCGTTATCCATCGCAATCCGCAGAAAGTCGGCGTGCAGCAGGGTCTCCTTGATGGGATCCAACTGCCACTCTTTCAGGATGACGCTGGTTGTTCCCTGATCCTTGACGTCGAGCGAGAGAATCGAATTGTGTCCCGCTGCCGAGTGCAGGATGGCCAACAGGTCCTTGGGATCCACGGTCAAGGAG
>JAPPFQ010000550.1 GCA_028875135.1 Acidobacteriota bacterium | reverse complement strand
GCTGAAAGGGATCCACGAAGGGCCACGAAGAACGACGAAGGGCCACGAAGGCGTTGGCGGAGAATCGAGAGGGATTCGCCAAGGGTTGGGCAGGGAGACAAGCCGCCTGTCCCGCGTCCGGGCTGTCTCAGGAACTCCCATGCTAGAATTCCCAGGATGCGCCGCTCCCGCCCGTTCTGACGGAACCTGGCGGCAAAGCGCAGGTTCCTGGCGGGTCCAGGACCCATCCGATTGAAAGACCGCCAATGTCCGAGTTCGACCATCTCCTCACTTCCCCCGAATTCGAGCAGAGTCCCTATCCCACCTACCACCTGTTGCGTCGCGAAGCTCCCATCTGCTGGAGCGATCTCTGGGGGTGCTGGATCCTCACTCGCTACCGGGAGATTGTCAGCACCCTGCAAAATCCCCGGCGCTTCACCAGCGTCGGCAGGCTCACCGCCACCATGGAGATCCCGCAAGCCGTTCGGGAACAGGTCCGGCCCCTGGTGCGCCACTATTCCCAGGGCCTCATCAACGTCGACCCACCCGATCACACCCGGATGCGCAAGCTGGTGCACAAGGCCTTCCTGCCCGCCACTATCGCCGCCATGGCCGGCTACGTGGAGGAGATCGTGGAGAGGCTGATCGACGAGGTGCGACCTCGGGGCAGGATGGACATCATCTGGGACTTCGCCTACCCCTTGCCGGTCACGGTCATTGCCAGGCTGTTGGGAGTTCCGGCGGCCGACCACGGCAAGCTCAAGCGCTGGTCGGGGAAGATTATCGAGTTCATGGCCACCCCCAAGCCGGTGCCCGAAGTGCTGTTGTCGTCCCAGGAGGCGCTGCTGGCTCTGCAGGACTACTTTCGATCGACCTTCAGGCGCCGCCGGTTGGAGCCGCGGGACGATCTCATCAGCGCCCTGGTGGCTGCCGAAGAGGAGGGGGAACGGCTTACCGAAGAGGAGCTCGTTTCGACCTGCGTGACCTTGCTGATCGGCGGACACGAGACCACCACCTACCTGATCTCCAGCGGAGTGCTGGCTTTGATCCAACACCCGGAACAGATGAGGAAGCTGAGAGCCGATCCGGACAAGGCCGGGACGGCGGTGGAAGAGATGCTGCGCTACGAGGGACCGTTCCAACGCAACCGCCGCCTCGCCACCGAGGCGGTGGAGTTGGACGGCCATCTAATAGAGAAGGGTCAACTGGTGGTGCAGATGCTGGGTGCGGCCAACCGGGACCCGGCCGTATTCCCGAACCCGGATTCGTTCGATATCGAGCGGCACCCCAACAGACACGTCTCCTTCGGTCAGGGCCCGCACTTCTGCGTGGGAGCTCCGCTGGCGCGCCTGGAGGCTCCCATCGCCATCAATGCGCTGCTGCGGCGCCTGCCCAACCTGGAGCTGGCGACCGACGAGCTGGTCTGGAAGAATACGGTCTTTCGCGGCCTGGAGCGCCTCCCTGTGACGTTTGGGTGAGGGCCAAGCCTGCCTTGACTCCCCAGCGAGAGCGGGAAGCAGGAATGTTGCCCCGCCATCCCTCTACCGGAACGCGATTCGATTCCAGCCCTGGTCCTCCTGCTTGCTGGGACCCGGGGGCGGCGGAGCGAAGGCATAGAAGTAGCAGAGGTCTTGGTGGCCGTCGTTGAAGGACTGGTGCTCGACTCCGGCCGGAATGTAGACGGTCATGCCCTTCTCCACCCTGAATTCCTGACCGTCCATCACCAGCCTCCCCCTCCCGCTCACCACGTAGTAGATTTCGGCCGACCCGGGGTGGATGTCGGCCTGGGTCTCATGCCCCGGGTGCAGCCAGAAGAGCCCGGCAGAGATGTCGCCGGCGCCGCAGGTTTCGGGGCTTACCAGCAGATTGACCCGGCGGGAGCCATCGGGAGCCTGCCAGACGGGGAAGTGCTTCGGGTCCAGGACCCATTCCGGATTGTGTGCCATTGGGGATGCCTTTCGTGGGAATAGCCGGTAGAGAGGGCCCGCGGAACCGCGAGAGCATGGCCCTTGCCGCTTTCCACTGCCCTCCGGCCGGACGTCAGATCAGAAGCGAGCCTCCGTTCACGTGCATGGTCGAGCCCGTTACGTAGCTGGACCGGGGACCGGCCAGGAACAGGACCGCCTCGGCGACTTCCCGGGGAGTCCCCTGGCGCTTCACCAGCGACGCCTCCACGTACCGTTGCAGGTTCTCCTCCCCGAAGGCCTCGGCAAGAGGAGTGTCGATGCTTCCCGGCGCAATGGCGTTGGAGAGGATGCCGTCGCAGGCAAACTGCTTGGCCAGGTACTTGGACAGCGCAATGACGCCCGCCTTGCTCACCCCGTAGCCGACATGACCGGTGACGCTGCCCACGAAAGCACCCACCGAGGAGATGTGGACCAGCCGGCCGAACTTGCGTTTCCTCATGTGGGGCAGCACCGCCTTGCTGCAGAGGAAGGCGCTGGTCAGGTTGACCGAGAGCATCCGATTCCAGCTTTCCAGGGTGGTCCGTTCCCAGGAAACCATGGGGCAGATGCCGGCATTGTTGACCAGGATATCGATCCGGCCGAACCGTTCCGCGGTCGCCTGAACCATGCGGTCCACCTGGCCAGGGTCGGAAACGTCGGTCTCCGAAACCAGCAGGTCGGCGCCGGAGCTCTTGAGAAGATCCGAAGCCGGGCCATGCAGGGGCCCTGCTTGAATGTCGGCCAGCGTCAGGCCGGCCACTCCTTCCCGGGCAAAGAGCTCGGCCACGCCGCGGCCGATCCCGGAAGCCGCCCCGGTGACGATGGCCACCCTTCCTTGCAATTCATCCATGGCTGGTAAGAGGCGGACCGGTTCGTGCGTGGTCCGGCAGTGAAGGGCGCCGCTGGGTCAGGCCATCCCTGCCACGGTGGCATGAACGGCCGGCCTGCGCCAGGCATTGCCCTGGGAAACCTGAGGCAGCACCCTGTTTCATGGGCTCCGGCCCCCGTGGTTGCTATCTTAAGCGTCCGGAGCGGAGCGACGCAACCTCGCTTGAGGACCGTCTCTCCGCTTCGTTTCTCCGGCGGGTGCCGCCAGGCGCCCTTTGCTATACTGGCGGCCCCATCCGGACGCGCATATGGAGAAAAGCGATGCGGATTCGCTTTGTACATGCCGCCGACCTGCACCTGGACAGCCCCTTCACCGGTCTGAAGGCCGCCGCGCCCGAAAACGTGGCCGACAGGCTGTATAGCGCCACCCTTGAAGCGTACGACAACATCGTCAACCTGTGCATTTCCGAAGAGGTGGACGCGCTGCTGGTCGCAGGGGACGTGTACGACGGGGCCGACCGCAGCCTGCGGGCTCAGCTCAAGTTCGTCGAGGGTCTGAAAAGGTTGGACGCCAAGGGCGTTCGGTCGTTAGTCTGCCACGGCAACCACGACCCGTCGGACGGCTGGGAAGCGCGGCTGAATTATCCGGCCGGCTGTCACTGCTTCGGCCCCGAATGGGAAGCCGTGCCGGTGTCAGATGATGCAAACGGCGTAGTCATACACGGGATCAGTTACCCGAAGCGCGACGTCGCTGAGAACTTGACCCGCCGCCTCGGCAGGGTCGAACCTAGCCCGTTCTCCATTGGGTTGCTGCACGCCAACGTCAGCAATGACCCCAACCATGCGCCATACGCCCCCTGCTCGCTCGACGACCTTGCAGCATCCGGCATTGACTACTGGGCGCTCGGCCACGTGCACACCCGTCAGGTTCCAAGTGAGCGGGAGCCGGCGGTCGTCTATCCCGGGAACCCCCAGGGGAGGCATCCGAACGAGTCCGGGCCCCGGGGCGTGTATCTGGTCGAAGTGGACGACGGGGGAAACGTCGGTCTCGACTTCCGGCCCATGGACACCGTCCGCTGGGCACGGCTTGATTCGGATATCGGAGCGTTCCGAACGGAACAGGAACTGTTGGACGCACTGCACGAACAGATGCAGAGTGTGCTGGACGGGGCCGATGGCCGGTCGGTCGTCGTCCGCATGACGCTCACCGGGCGCGGTGAGTTGAACCGAACTCTGCGCAGGCCGAACACGATTGAGGATCTGGTCGAAGAAATCAACCGGGAATGGGCCGAACAGTCGCCATTCGCCTGGTGTGAACGCATCGAGGACGCGAGCGCATCTCCGTTCGACCGCGAAGCAAGGCTGAAGGGATCCGATTTTCTGGCGGAGGTGCTGCGGACGGCGGATAGGGCGAAGACCGATCCGGAGCTTCTGGCACGGCTTGGCGGCGGGCTTTCCGACCTATACCAGCATCACCGCTTTAGACGATATTTGTCCAGGTTTGCCCCAGACGAGGAGGAACTTGCCGTGCTGGTCGATGAGGCTGAGGCCATGGCCGTGGACCTGCTGGTCGAGGACGAGGACCGATGAAGATTTTGAGTCTGCACATCGAAGGCTTCGGGCGGTTCTACAAGGGAGCCTTCGGTCCGTTCGAACGGCCCGTCACCGTTTTTCTCGGTCCCAACGAGGCGGGCAAGAGCACCCTGCTGGAGTTCATTCGAAGGGTGCTGTTCGGATTTCGCACGGCCAGGGGCAGGGCTCCATCCGGCTATAACGACTACCCGCCGCTGGCTGGTGGCCGGCACGGGGGCAACCTCACCATCGTCAGCGACAAGGGGGAAACCGTTACCGTTCAGCGATTCCAGGGGGCGGGCGGCGGGCCGGTGCGGCTGACTGCCGCATCCGGCGGGCCGCTCCCTGAGGGCGATTTGTCACGTCTGCTGGGCCAACACTCCAGGGAAGTCTTCAAGAACGTCTTTACCTTTACCCTCGACGAGCTCCACGACGAGGCTCTGCTGAAAGATGACAGCGTCAACGTGCAGATTTACAGTGTGGGCATGGGTGCGACCAAGCTGCCCGCAGCAAGGAATGCGCTTGGGTCCGCCAAGCAGGCCCTGTTCCTCAAGGGTGGTAGCAGACACAAGATCGCCGGGGCAGGCGGTGAACTCGGCAGGGTCGACTCCCAGCTCGCGGAAGTTGCCAACAACGCTTCAGCCTACTCCGACCTCACTTCTCAACTCAAGGAGGTCGAGGAGGAGCTCGAACGACTGAGCGGCCTCCGACGGAAGCATCAGTTGGAGCTTAATCAACAGAAACAGTTGGAGAGCGCCTGGAAGGACTGGAACGACCTGAACGATGCCGAACGGGAACTGTCCCGGTTGCCGTTCATAGAAGACTTTCCCGCCGATGGCATCAGTCGACTGGAAACACTGGAGGAGAGGATCAGTACTGCGCAGGGGGAATACAAGTCCGCTAGCGAGTTGGTTGAGGGAGCCAAAGCCAAGGCGGAAGCTCCCGTTGAGCATGAGGCCATCCTCACCCATTCGACCGAGATTAGGGAACTGGACCAGGGCCGCACCTCCTTCGTCAACTCCGTCCGCGACTTGCCAAAGCGCATTACTGAACTCAAAGATCATGAGAGATCGTTGGCCGCGACGCTAAAGGACCTGGGTGCTGAGTGGGACGAAGCCCGCCTGGAGAATTTCGATCTGTCCATGGCCGTCCGCGAGGATGTCTCGCAGTACCGGGAACGTCTGCAAGGGGCCGAGCAGAAACTTGGCCACAGCAAATCGACACTCACTCAGCATGTGAACTTGTTGGAGGAAGCCGCCGAGGCTGAGGGCAGGGCCCAGCGGGAAATCGAGGCCGCTGGAAAGCCGGTCGGTCGCAAGAATGGCGGCAAGGTGCTTCCGGCTGTATGCGTTGCCGCCGGTCTCACGTTGTTGGCCCTGGGGGTGGTACTTGGCGGGCCTGCTCTCTTCTTGGGTGTT
>JAPPFQ010000159.1:5113-5743 GCA_028875135.1 Acidobacteriota bacterium | reverse complement strand
GGCTTCCGCCCCGAAATCCGCGCTCAGGTCCTTGGCCAGAGCCTCGTCCAGCGTCTGGTTCATGGTGGCGAAGATACCCTTGTCCAGCAGCCGCTTGATCAGATCCTTGGCTTTGACTTCCAGCCGCTCCCCCAGTTCCTTGATGGTGACTCCTTCGGTCAGGGTGACGGAGCGGTTGATGGGAATGGGCTGGAAGGGTTCGGGCCGGGCCGCGGTCGGCGCCTGCCGTGCAGCGAAGCGGCCTTCCCGAGAATCGTGCCGACCGCCATGACGCCGCTGTCCCGGCCGGGACCGGCGGTGGTCCCTGGGCGGCCCACCGGGACCGGGCGGGCGGCCGGGAAAAGGGGTCAGAGGTCTGCGCTGCGGCGGAAAACCGGAAGTCGGCCTGGTTCCCGTAGGCAGGCTGAGAGGCCGGGCCGGTGCTCCCTGCCGGGACCGGGAAAGAAACGGCCGGGTCCGGATCTGGCCCGATCTGGAAAGGTGTTGGCGGATGGTTTCGGTCGGCGAAGGGCGCTCTGCGCTCCCGGGCCTTCTGGGTGGCGAAACCGGGCCGGTCGCGGGGGTCGGTCTTGTGCTTCCCGGCTCCAATTTTGCGGCCGGCTGCAAAACGACGGCCGGTGGGTCAGTGGC
>JAPPFQ010000159.1:0-5103 GCA_028875135.1 Acidobacteriota bacterium | reverse complement strand
GCGGGCGCCGGGGCCCCCCCCCCGCCGCCGGGACAATCTCGGGAACGGGAGGCGCGGGCTTGACCTCCGCGACCGTTGGCGGAGCGGTATCGGGAGGGGCATCCGCCGGGGCCGGCTCGACAGCGGCCGGCTCGGCCGCCTCCTCGGTCTTGGCCGGGGCTTCCGTCGCCGGTGCCGGTTGGGGCTTCTCCGCGGTTTCAGCCGGTGCCGGTTGCTCCGGTGCGGCTGCCTTCGCCTTCTGCGCTTTTTTGCCGGAGAAGTGGTCCTTGATATCCTGGACGACTTCGGCCCCTACGAAACTGCTTGCCGAGACCCTCTTCATCCCCTCCTGCTTCAGGTAGGCGACGATCTCCTTGACCCCGACCTTGATCTCCGGCGCCAGTTTTAACAACCGGGTCTTTTCGCTCACAAAACCTCCGCGGGCAGTCGTTAGCTGCCCCCGATTCCCTCCTCATCGGGTCCAGGGCTGTTTTCGTCCGAGGCTGACCGCTCCGTTGAGCTCTCCGCCTCTGCGCTGTCGGCTTGCTCCGAGGAGGCTTCGGAAAGGTCCGAGGCCTGGAGCAATCCTTCGGCTTCCTCGGCCTGCGCCGCGGCTTCTCGGGCTTCGGCCTCCCTCCTGGCTCTTTCCTCTTCGGCCCTCTTTTCGGCTTCGGCCGCCCTTCTGGCTTCGACCGCTTCGGTATACTGAATGTAGTAGTCCTTCACCGAAGCGATAATCTTTTCGGCGCTCTTGGGGCCAACCCCCTTGATGTCGGTCAAATCCGCAATGGGTGTGTCAGCCAGTTCCTCGATGGTCTCGATACCGCTTTCCGTGAGCTTGGCCAGGATGCCCGGCGAAAGGGCCGGCAACTCGGAGAGCGGTGTCCTGGCCGACAGCAGAGCCATCTGGTCCTCAATCTCGGCCCGCTTCTCCTCTTCGCTCTTGATATCGATCTTCCAACCCGTCAACTTTGCCGCCAAGCGCACGTTCTGGCCCTTTTTCCCGATAGCCAGCGACAACTGATCCGTTTCCACGATGACTTCCAGGTGCCTGTCCTCGGCATCCAGGACGGAGGCGCGACTGATCTTGGCGGGGCTCAAGGCGTTCATCACGAAGTTGATGGTGTCTTCGGAGTAGGGGATAATGTCGATCTTCTCTCCGTGGAGTTCTCGGATGATAGCCTGAACTCTCGACCCCTTCATGCCCACGCAGGCCCCCACCGGGTCGACGTCCTTGTCGCGGGAGGCCACGGCGATCTTGGATCGCTCGCCCGTATCTCTGGCAGCGGCCCGGATGGTCACCGTCCCGTCGTAGATTTCGGGCACTTCCATTTCAAACAGCTTGGCCAGCAAGGCCGGGTCAATCCGGGAAACAATCACCTGTGGGCCTCTGGAGGGCTTCTCCACCTTGATGATGACCACGCGGATCCTGTCTCCCATGGTGAAGCTCTCCAGGCGCGACTGCTCCCGCCTGGGGAGCCGACCCTCCGCCGTTCCCAGGTCGACAATCACGTCGGGGCCTTCGGTGCGCTTCACCAGGCAGGTGACCACCTCGCCCAGCCGCTGGCTGTATTCTTCGAAGATGCTCTCCCGTTCCGCCTCGCGAACTTTCTGCAGAATCACCTGCTTGGCCGTCTGGGCGGCAATGCGACCCAGCACATCGGTGGGTTTCTCTATTTTCACTTCTCCATCGATCTCTGCGGTGGGATCGATTCGTCGTGCCGCGGAGAGGGAGATTTCGTGGGTGGGGTCGGTGACCGTCTCGACGATCTGCTTGACCGCGTGAACCTCGACCCGGCCCGTGTCCTTGTTGAAGGAGGAGGTCAATTCCTCGGTGGACTTGTAGTACTTGCGGGTGGCCACCAGAATCGCATCTTCCACGGCGCTGACCACGATCTCCGGATCGATCCCCTTTTCCTTGCTGAGAAGGTCGATGTGTTGGAAGAGCAAAGTGCTCATGAATGCTCCGTTGCTGCGCTCGGAAGTGTGGCAACACTGTTTCCGAGACAGAATACTAGAAGTCGAAATCCAGGTGGGCCTTGGCGACCGCTTCCAACGGAATCAAAACCGGGGTCGCATCTCGCCGCTCCACGGCCACCCGGCTTCCCTTCATCCCGAGCAGCGTTCCACGGAAATGCCGCGAGCCTTCCACGGCCTCCGTGGTGGAAATTCTGACCAGCCGGCCCGCAAAACGCTGGAACTCCCCCGGCGTCCGCAACCGTCGGGTCAGCCCCGGGGACGACACCTCCAGCGTGTACCTGCCCGAGACGGCTTCCTCGACCTCGAGCAGCGGACCCACCAGGTGGCTGACGCGAGCGCAGTCGTCGTGGTTGATTCCTCCCGCCCGGTCAATGAAAATCCGCAGAACCCGCCGCCCCGGGGAACCCTTCAGCTCAACCTCGACGAGTTCGAAACCCTCGGCCCGGACCACTTCGTCGATCAGAGCCGTTGTTTTCTCTAGCGGCAACAAGCCTCTCCCGCAAGCTGAAAGGCAACAAAAAAGTGGGCTTTCGCCCACTCGGGTCACGAATTCTATCTTGCGAACAGTCGGAAATCAACAAAATTCGATACTGGCGTCATGTGGTGAGCCCAACCGAATTTCGAGCTCCGGCGAGGCTCGGCACCACGGTTTTCCCTCCCTTCATCTCTACTGAAATATATCGCTATGGACGCGGTGGGCCGGGCGAAGGGGAGCGCCGTGGGGGTCCGATTTAGAACCCGAGGCCGAGTTTGGCTTCCAGGGTCCGGGTGCCGGCGCCGGAGCGGTGCATGGACTGGTGGATCAGGTCGAAGGATTTTTCGCGGGCGGGAGACTTCCTTTAGGGAGAGAAGTCAATTATGCACTATATTGCATACTTGTTTCTGATAAAAGGCATTAAAGACTTGATATTCTATAGGTCACGGCACATTTATGTGTTATCGTGCAGATCCATCGGCAAGTAGCCGACCCGAGTTGCTCCTTTGCCGACTCCCGAAAGATCTCCATCTCCTACGCCACGATGCTGTTCACCGGGACCGGAGACACGGAGAAGCCGATCGCGCGGGGATGTGCCTGACGGGCCGTCGGGAGCCACCGAGGACGGCAGCTTCAGCCTGCCGCAGGAAGGGGATGCAAGGAGGGGGGGAATGAAAATGTACAAGGCGAGGAAGGGGTCATGGCCCGGATGGATGCTGGCGTTATGGGCTGCAGGGCTGTTTCAGGGATCTGACCTTTGGGGGCAGGACACGGAGGTGGCCGAGCGAGGGTTTCAGGTGACCGGGTCCTATCGTCTGGGAGACATCGAAACCGTCAACACCAAGAACGGCAACGTGCTGCTGAGTGTGCCGCTGGCGTCTTTGCCGCCTGGGCGTGGGGGCAATCCGGGCTTCAAGCTGAGCCTCAACTACAACAGCAAGCTGTGGGACATCTATGTCGAGCATGTGGAGGATCCCAGCGACTCCACCAACCCTATCCCCGGCACCGGCCCCGGCACCGGCCCCGGCACCAATCCCGGCAATGCGTTGTCCTACCGGGTGAAACGGACGCTGAAGCCGGCACTGGGCAATCCGGGCTGGATCTACAACTATCAGTACAAGGTCGATCTGGACACACGCTCGAGGCACCGCCTGGGCCTGACCACGGTCTGCGACCCGGAAAACACCAGGACCGAGGACCAGTTGCTCTGGTACGAGTACAAGGTGAGCATGGTGTTTCCCGACGGGAGTGTGCGGGTGTTTCTCCCGGAGGGAGAAGCCACCAATACCCACAACCACGACCACTACTTTCCGGTCAAGCCGGACGGGATAAGGCTGGCTACCGAGTGTGGGGGAGGGGTGGAAGGGCCGTCTGAGGGCACGACCCGGATCAGCTACTACAGCCTGGACGGGACCTATCTGAGGCTGGAGTTCGAGGTGGGGCGGGACGAGGACGGGGACGGGAGGCTGGATTTGGGGACCCTGTGGCCGAACAACACCTGGACGCTCTACTTCCCCGACGGGCGCCGGGTCAAGGGGAGGGGGTATTCGGGCACGCAGTTGTTCGATGCCAACAGCGAGCAGGCCGCCCTCACCATCCACCGGAACCTCGACGAATTCTCCAATCCTGCCGATGTGATGGTCGACTCGGTGGGGAGGCGGATCGTGGTGGAGAAGGACAAGGCGAACGGCAAGGACTACATCTACCGGTCGGGAGCGGGAGGGGCGGAGTTGAAGTGGACGGTGGACTGGGGGAGGACGACGGTGTCGCGGGACTATTCGACGGGGATTGGAGGCACGTCCCTGTGCGTGGCGCTTCCGGTGGTGAGCCGGATCACGCTGCCGCGGCAACTGGGTTCGCTGACCTACCGTTTCGAATACAACGGCATCTCGAATCCGACCCGTTCCTGCGACACTCTGGCCGATTCCAAGGGGTTGGGAGAGATCAGCAAGGTGACGATGCCGTGGGGAGCGCGGGCGAGCTACAGCTACCTTCGGGACATCGAGGCGGGCGGCTCGGGGAGGCTGTCAGAGGCAGCCGTTGCGCTGGACAATCACGTCACCGGCAAGGACTTCGCCTACGACGTGGCCGGGCAGGCGAATGCGGTGACCGAGAGCTGGAGCTACGGCATTGGAGCGGTGACGAAGCCCGACGGGGGCCGGACGGTGGAGACCTACAGCAACGAGGGCCGGCTGGTGAAGACGGAGCGGCGGGCAGGGAGCGGGGTGGTGGAGAAGGTGGAGCGGATCTGGAAGGTCAACCCTCCGCCGGGGTTGGACTCGATATCGGCGGCGCGGGCCAACCCCTATGTGAAGACGGAGTTCACCACCCTTGTGGGGAGCACTTCGAAGACGGCCATCACCGACTACATCTACGACAAGAACGGCAACCTGCTGCAGGCGGACGAGTACGACTGGGTGGGCGCGGTGCCGCGGGACGGGGCGGGCCGGCCGACAGGGATACCCTCGGGGGCCACGGTGAAGCGGGCGACGGTCCACGCCTACCACGTGGCCACGCCGAAGGCGAGCGACAGCACCACGGCGGACAACGACGCCTATCACAAGGCAGCCTCGCCGCGGCTGTTGAGGGCGCGGGCCTCGACCGAGGTGCGGGAAGGCGGGGGGGCGAAGCGGTCGCCACGTCGCGGTGATCACGCGTGATGCGTTATC
>JAPPFQ010000606.1 GCA_028875135.1 Acidobacteriota bacterium | reverse complement strand
GCAAGGTCTCGGGGGGCAACCCCTTCCTGGCCTACGGAGTGGTCAACGACGGCGGAGCCCCGGGTCAGAGAACCGGCGACGGCGCCTATATCCCGGCGAGGGAGTAGACCGCCAGCCCCCTCACCAGGCCGCCGTGACGGCTTCCCCCGGGAGCGCAGGCGTTCCGTCCGCGCTCCCGGGAAGCCATCATCCCTTGACATCGTCAGTCCAAGATCAAAAAATTACAGAAGAACCTGGGCGTCGCCGGTCGTTGAAAGAGATCCATCTGTTTCGGGTGCGACCTGTTGAGTACTGCGGGTTCACCACAAAAAGCACAAAAGTCACAAAACTACTTCTTCGATTTCGTGTTCTTGCGCCTTTTGTGGCCATTCCCGGCAAATGTCTCGCTGCCGATTGTCTACGGGTCCATTCGTGTCCATTCGCATCCATTCGTGGTTCGTCTTTCCCGTTGTCCTCCTTACCGGACTGGCGCTGCCCCCCACTGCGTCTAAAGCTGCGCAAAGCAACCTGCCCACCTTCAAGGCGGACGTTCTGCCCATCCTTGCCGGGAACTGCCTGATGTGCCACGGCCAGGAACCGAGGCAGGGCGGACTGGACCTGCAGTCGGCGGCGGCCCTGCTCCAGGGTGGCCAATCGGGCCCGGCCATCGTGGCCGGCAGCCCCGATCGAAGCCTGATCATGGAGAAGCTGGTCAGCGGGCAGATGCCGCCCGGCGAGACCAGGCTCCCCCCCGAGGACATCGATAGCATCCGGCGCTGGATCGAGCGCGGCGCGCCCAGGGAATACGGCCTGACTGCCGGTGGGGAGGGCGCTCCTCATTCAGGCCTTCCCGCCGTCAGCGAAAAGGACGTGCTGCCCATCTTCCAGGTGCGCTGCGTGGCCTGCCACGGCAAGCGGCGACAGGAGGCGGGGCTGGACCTGCGGACGCGGGCTTCCAGGCTGAAGGGAGGCCGCTCCGGTCCGGCCGTTCTTCCCGGCGATCCCGACCGGAGCCCGATCATCCGGAAGATCGAGTCGAGGGAGATGCCGCCGGTGGAGATGCAGTTGGCCAACTCGGTGCGGCCTCCCACCGCCGCCGAGCTGCAGTTGCTGCGCCGCTGGATTGAAGCCGGCGCCCCTGCCGATCCGCCGGTCTCCGCGGCCGCTGAATCCAATGGAGGTCCCACCGTCACCGAGGAGGACCGCGGCTTCTGGTCCTTCCAGCCCCCTGTCCGCCCGCCGGTGCCTCAAGTCCGGTCAAGCCATCTTGTGCAAACACCGGTGGATGCCTTCCTGCTGGCCCGGCTGGAGGCCAGGGGATTGAGCTACTCACCGCCGGCCTCGCGGCTGCTGCTGCTGCGGCGGGCCTACCTGGACCTGGTGGGGATGCCCCCCTCCGCCGCCGAAGTCAAGGCCTACCTGCAGGATGAGCGTCCCGATGCCTACGAGCGCATGATCGAGAGGCTGCTGAGCTCCAGCCACTACGGAGAGCGCTGGGGGCGTTACTGGCTGGATCTGGCCGGCTATTCCGACTCGGAAGGCTTCGGAGCCCATGACCGCTTCCAGCCCTACGCCTGGCGCTACCGCGACTACGTGATCCGGTCCTTCAATCGGGACAAGCCCTACTCGCAGTTTCTGATGGAGCAGATCGCCGGGGACGAGTTGGCCGACTACCGCAAGGAAGCGGTGACGCCGGAGCTGATCGACCGACTGGCGGCCACCGGGTTTCTTCGCACCACCCCCGATCCCACCGACGCCCCCGAGAGGGGGTTCATTGCCGAGCGCATGAATATCATCGCCGACGAGATCGAGGTTCTGACCTCGGCCGTAATGGGCCTAACGGTGAAGTGCGCCCGCTGCCACGACCACAAGTACGACCCCATCTCCCAACGGGACTACTACCGCCTGAGCGCCATCCTGCAGACCAGTTACGATCCCTACGAATGGCTTCCACCCAAGAAGCGAAGGATCCCCATCGGACTGGAACGAGAGAATGAGGAAGTGGCGGCTCACAACCGGCCCTTGAAGGCCGAGATTCGCTCCCTGGAAGAGAGCCTGCTCCAGGAGGCGGCGCCCTTCGTCGACAAGCTGCTGGAAGAACGGCTGTCCGATCTGCCGGAAATGCTGCGCCAGGAGCTGCGCTCCCTGGCTCATACCCCGCAAGACTATGAGGGAGGAGAGCTGAACCGAAAGTTCCTGGCGGTTCGGGAGCTGGACGAGGATGAGAGCTCGGAGGTAAACCGCTATCTGTCCGGGAAGTTCAAGAAAACGCTGCAGATTGGCTTGGCCGATCTGAACCGCCGCTTCCCCGAGTTCGGCCCCAAGACCGAAGGCGTTCGCAAACAGTTGGACGAGGTCAGGGGCAAGCTGCGTCAGGAACCCTATGTCCGGGCCCTCATGGACACCGGAGGCCGGCCTTCGACCACCTTCCTGCTGAAGCGGGGCAACCACCTGTCACCTGGAGACGCGGTCACTCCCGGCGTCCCCGCCGTGCTAACCACCGGGTTGACCCCCTACCGGGTCGACCCGCTGGAGCACGGCCAGGACTCCAGCGGCCGCCGCCTGGCGCTGGCGCGCTGGCTGACCCAGCCCGGACATCCGCTGACGTCCCGCGTGATGGTGAACCAGGTCTGGCTCAGACACTTCGGCCGGGGACTGGTCCCCAGCCCCTCCAACTTCGGCCGATCGGGGGAACCTCCCACCCATCCCCAACTGCTGGACTGGCTGGCCACCGAATTCGTCAGTCGGGGTTGGAGCATCAAGGACCTGCACCGGATCATGATGACTTCCACCGCCTACCGCCAGACCTCGCGGATCAGCCCGGAGGCCCTGGCGCTCGACCCCGAGAATGTCCTGCAGTCCCGAATGCGGAGGGGGCGGATGGATGCCGAGGCCCTCTACGACTCCATCCTGAAGGTGACCGGGCGGCTGGACCCGAGGCCCTACGGACCGGCCGACGCGCTGGAGACCAAACCCAACAAGGAGGTGGTGGCCACCGGTTCCAAGGCGGGCTTCCGGCGCAGCATCTACACCCAGCAGCGCCGCTACGATCCGGTCTCCCTGCTGGAAGCCTACGACATGCCTCGGATGACTCCCAATTGCGTGGAGCGCGAGAACTCGACCGTGGCCACCCAGGCCCTGCACATGATGAACGGCACCACCGTGTGGGAGCACTCCCGCTACATGGCCGGAAGGATCATCGACCGGGTGGGTTATGACCGGAAGCGCCAGATCGGTCAAGCCTATCTGCAGGCCCTCTCCCGGGAGCCGACCGAGTGGGAACTGGAGCGAAGCCGGGCGGCCCTGGAGCAGTTCGCCCAACACTGGACCTCCCGCCTGCGCGACGACCGCGGCCCCACCCCCGTCCACTGGGCCGCCCAGTGGCGAGCCCTGTCCAGTTTGTGTCATACTCTCTTGAATTCGGCCGAGTTCAGCTTCGTGGATTGAGATGGTCGTGCGGCGCCAGCCCCCTCGAAAACAGGAACCCGCGGTGAAGGATCCCTCCACAACCGACAGCCCCCGGCTTTCTCGGCGGGAGTTGTTCGCCCGCTCGGGATCTCTGCTGTACGGCACCGCCCTGGCCTCCATCCTGGGCAAGGAGCTTTTCCCGACTCCTGCCCTGCTGGCTTCCGGCGGCGAGAGCTACGACCTGAGGCCTCGGACTCCCCATTTCGACCCCAAGGCCAGGGCCGTCATCCACCTGTTCATGAACGGGGGCCCCAGCCAGGTGGACCTGTTCGACCCCAAGCCGCTGCTCCGGAAATATGCCGGCACCGTACCCAACCGCGACCTGACCTCCGACATCACCTCACCCACCCAGTCGGGAGGACTCCTGCCCTCGCCCTACAGCTTCTCCAGGCACGGACAGTCGGGCATGGAGCTGTCGGAGTTGATGCCCCATCTGGCGAACTGCGTGGACGACATCGCCTTGATCCGCTCCATGTACGGAGCCCACTTCAACCACGAGCCGGCCATTTTCTTTATGCAGACGGGACGCACCGTCGCCACCCGCCCCTCGGTGGGCGCCTGGGTCGCCTACGGACTGGGAACCGAGAACCAGAACCTGCCGGCCTACGTGGTGCTGGACGATCCCAAGGGACTGCCGGTCAACGGCATTGCCAACTGGCAGTCGGCCTGGCTGCCGCCGGTGTACCAGGGCACCCGATTCCGGGCGGAGGGGCCTCCCGTGCTGAACCTGGATCCCCGCCCCGAGTGGCCGGCCTCGCTGGCCAAGGCCCAGCGGTCGCTGCTGCAGGACCTGGACCGGGCCCATCGCCGGGAGCGTCCTCACGAACCCTACCTGGAGGGGCGGATCGCCAGCTACGAACTGGCCGCGCGCATGCAACTGGCGGCCAGCGACGCCCTGGACCTTTCCGGGGAGAGCGAGCGAACGCGGGAAATGTACGGCCTGAACCGGGAGGAAACGGCCTCCTACGGGAGACGCTGCCTGATGGCCCGGCGGCTGGTGGAGCGGGGAGTCCGATTCGTGCAGCTCTACATCGAGAGCCAGATCTGGGATGCCCACAGCAATCTGGACAAGATGCTGCGCTACAGTTGCGGCAAGACCGACCAACCCGTGGCCGCCCTGCTGACCGATCTCAAGCAACGCGGCCTGCTGGACTCCACCCTGGTGGTCTGGGGAGGCGAGTTCGGACGACTGCCGCTGTCACAGACCATGGCCTCCGGCGTGGCCGGCCGCGACCACGGCCCCAGCGGCTTCAGCGTCTGGATGGCCGGCGGAGGCGTCAAGGGCGGCACCACCTACGGAGCCACCGACGAGTTCGGACACAAGGCCGTCGAGAACCGCGTCAGCGTCCACGACTTCCACGCCACCATCCTGCACCAGTTGGGCATGAGCTTCCGCGACCTGGCCTACGAGCGCCACGGCCTGCACGAGCGCCTCACCGACCAGTTCCCCGCCCGCGTCGTTACCGAAGTACTGGCCTGAGCCAACCTCTCCCCATTCAACCCTTGTCCATCGAATCGCCCTTCCCGGCGACGCGGTCCATCAGGTAGAAGGGCGCGTAGGCCAACGCGAAGAAGATCCAGGCCAGGCCCGACACCGACAGCATGTACCAGGGCCAGGGGCCCAGGTAGTCCAGCAGGCTGGCTCCGGCCGGCTTGTAGCGCATGTAGACGTAGTTGGTGTCGATCAGGTAGTTGAGGGGGAGGATAAAGACAAAGCAGTAGATGGCCGTTATGACGTAGACCCGAACCATCGAGCCTGGAAACGGTCGAAATCGAAAGACCAGGGTGGCGTAGAGCGCTCCCAGGATGATGAGTCCATGGGTGAAAAAATAGCTCAGGTAAAGGGGATGGGGAAAGGGCTCTTCCAGGTCGGGAGTGAGGATGGCCTGCAGGGTGCCGCTGAATCCCCAGAAGTAGGTCAACTCGTAGGCCAGGCGGTTCCGCGACAACAGCAGCACCGCCGTGGCCATGATGGCGGTGCTGCACAAGTGAAACGGCAGCACGTCGGCGAATCGGTGATCGTAGACCGCGACCCGGACCCAGGCCTTGACGATTTCGTGCGCCACCACAAAGATGCCCAGCCCCACCGCCACCTGGATTCCCCCGCGCTCGGAGCAGTGGCGGCGCACCCACAGGGGCAAAAGCACGCTGATCCCGAACACCACGGCCATGGTCAGCAGATGGTCAGGACCGAAGAGAACGAAGTTCATGGTGAAAACGAGGTCAGCCGCCGTTGGTTTTAAGCCTTGTCTGAAACAAACGCCGTAACTCAGACGGCCGTAGCTTGTGGAACCAGTTT
>JAPPFQ010000467.1:5297-5787 GCA_028875135.1 Acidobacteriota bacterium | reverse complement strand
CACCGGGGGCGCCAAGAGCAAATTGGCAAGATTGGCTTGAAACAGTTTCAGTGCTTCGTTGTCGGACTTTTCCTTCAGATTGGATTCGACTTCGGCCTGGAGGAGGGGTTTCAAGGAGTGGATCCAGGCATTCCGGATGGCTCTCTCCAGGTGGGGAATGCAGGGGGAGTCGGTCTGGCGGATCCGCTTGTCCTTGATCGACTGGAGCGCCTTTTGATCGTCCAATTCGATTTCAAGGGTCAGAATTCCTTCCCTGGCGCCGCGTCGCAGCACGGTCATGCGGTGAAAGGGAATCCGGGAGATCTCTTCGCGGAAGTCGTAGAAGCCCTCGTATCTGCTCTTTTCCCCCTCTCTTCCTTCGACGACCTTGGAAACCAGCATCCCATCCGACGCCATCAATTTCCTGAGACCACCTCGAATGGCGGCATCATCCGCTACCCAACCGGCCACGATAGCCAGCGCGCCCTCGATAGCCTCCTCTGCGGTGGCA
>JAPPFQ010000467.1:0-5287 GCA_028875135.1 Acidobacteriota bacterium | reverse complement strand
ACGGCCTTTTCTTCCGAGAGAAACTCTTGGGCCGCGGCGTCGACCGAGAATTCCCCGGTTTCCTGCTCCCAAATTTTTTTTGCCAGGGGCTCCAGCCCCTTCTCTCCGGCGGCGGATGCTTCTTTGCTTTCCTTGCGCTTGAAGGGAGAGTAGAGATCCTCCAGCCTGCTCTTGTCGCTACAGGCCAGAATCCGGTCTTTTAGTTCTTCGGTGAGTTTGCCCTGGTCTTCAATCCTGGCCAGTATCACCCGACGTCGCTTCAGCAACGCCCGATGGCGGCCGTGGCCCTCCGCAATGCGGCGTATCCTGGATTCGTCCAGGTTCCCCGTGACTTCCTTGCGGTAGCGGGCGATGAAGGGGATGGCCGACCGCTTTTCCAGCAAGCCCAGAGTGGATCCAACCTGCTTGGGTGAGGCTCCGGATTCCTTGGCGATCTTTTGGAGTAGGGTGGGGTCCAGATCCATGCGGTTCATTTCCTGCCAGCGGGCGGGTAATTATAGCAGAACAGGCTTCGAGGCGGTGCCGCAACCCCTACCTGCAAATGTCCCTGCTCATCCGTTTGCCAGAGCCTCTACTCGCCGGGCCGCGCAATCCAGGGCGTTGCCGAGTTGGCTGGGATCGCCTCCACCCCCCTGAACCAGGGCAGGCGAGCCACCTCCCCTTCCCGAAATCATGAGGCTGCACTCTTTCATTACCGGGCGAAGGTCGCCGGCAAGAGACTCGCTCCGGGCCAGGAGGAGTTGCGCCTGCTCTCCGCCGTTGCCCAGCAGAACCCAGCATGGACCGCAAGCCAGGAGGCGTTGTGCCAACAGGGTGAGGAAGCCTCTCTCTTCTCCTTCAAATTGATGTTTCACCATTCGGACTCCCTCCATGGAGGGCGCCTGCTCGAATAGGTCTTGCGCCAGCAGCTCAGCCAGCCACTCGTCTCTTGCCTTCAAGCGCTTGTGAAGGGTTTTAATTTCCTGCGTCTGTTTTTCGACTCGATCGGGGGCATCCTGAGAGGCGACCGAGAGTCCCTTGGCGATTCGATCCAGGTCTCCCGAGCGGCGGCGATGGGAGTGGAGTGAACGCTCCCCGCAAACGAATTCAACACGGGTCCGGCGATTCACCCGCTCAACCCGATTGATGAATATCCCACCGATTTCCCCGGTTTGCCTCACATGGGTGCCGCCGCAGGCTGAAACGTCGAAGTCGTCGATGGTGACCACTCTCAGGGTTCCCTTCCGTTGGCTTGGCTTGCGCAGGTTGAGCCGGGCAGCTTCATCGGGAGACACCAGTTGTGGGGTGACACTCCGGTTCTGGTAGACGATCGAGTTGGCCAGATCCTCGGCCGAGCGCAACGCATCCGGCCCGACCTCGGCTGCTTCCAGATCAATGGTGGAATACCCTTCACTGAGGTGGAAGCCGACGGTGGCGAGTGAAGCGACTCGGATAAAGGACTGCGAAAGGATATGCTGGCCCGTGTGCTGCTGCATGTGGTCGAAGCGTCTCGGCCAATGGACTTGGCAGCGGACCCTGGTCGTGGGCGGACGGTGTTCCAGCCGGTGGATGATATTCCCATCGGGTCCTTCCACCACTTCAACTACCGGATATCCCTCCATGGAGCCCAGATCATGAGGCTGACCGCCGGAGGTGGGATAGAAGGCGGTTCGATCCAGCCTCACTTCAAATATTTTCCCTGCCTGTTTCCCCTGAACTACGTGGGCTTCGAACTCGGACAGGTAGCTGTCCGAATAGTAGAGTCGATCGGTCATGGAAAGCCTTCCAAGTGAGCGATGGCTTGGCAATGGCGGCGGCAAGGGGCCGAAACCGTCAAGCCTCGAAGAGATGCAGGTACTTCAACCCCGATCCGGTATTGAAGAGGACGACTTCGTCGGAAGGACGGACATATCCGGAGCGGATCAGCTTTTTCAGAGCGGCAAGGGTAGCTCCGCCTTCCGGGCAGACAAACAGGCCTTCCAATCGCCCCATGGCTCTGGCCTCGGCCAACATTTCTTCATCGGTCACCGCCACCGCCGCCCCTCCGCTTTGGCGCAGGATCTCCAGGATCAGGAAATCGCCGATGGCGCGTGGTACGCGCAATCCGGCCGCGCGAGTAGCCGCGGCAGACCAGGGCTCGCATCGAGGCTTGCCCTGCTCGAACGCCCTGACCACCGGAGCACAGCCGGCAGCCTGAACGCTCACCATTTTGGGCCGCCTGGAATCGATCCAGCCCAACTGCCGCATTTCATCGAAGGCCTTCCACATTCCCACCAGCCCGGTGCCTCCTCCAGTCGGATAAATGATGACGTCGGGCAGCCGCCATTGGAGTTGCTCGGCCAGTTCCAGGCCCAGCGTCTTTTTCCCTTCGATCCGGTAGGGCTCCTTCAGGGTGGCGACATCGAACCAGCCGTTGACTTTCACTCCCTGGGCCACCAGCCGGCCGCAATCGGTGATGAGACCATCCACCAAATGGACTTGGGCTCCCAGGGTTTCGCACTCGATGCGGTTGGCGGGTGGGACGTCACGCGGCATGAAAACGTGGGCTTGCAGCCCGGCCTGGGCGGCATAGGCCGCCAGTGCCCCACCGGCGTTTCCGGCCGACGGAACGGCCAGCCTCTCAGCACCCAGGGGCTTGGCCATGGTCACCGCCGCGGATAGCCCCCGGGCCTTGAAGGAACCCGTGGGATTGGCGCCCTCGTCCTTGATCCATAGTCGGGATAAGCCAAGGCTGGCAGCCAGTCTACCGGCATCCACCAGCGGCGTGCCGCCCTCGCCCAGGCTGATCGTGGTCTGCGAATTTCCCGGAGGCAACAGTTCCCGGTACCGCCACATCGTATGTGGTCGATTCCCCTGGACCTTGTGGGGAAGGCTCGCTTTTACGGCCGAAAGGTCATAGCGGACCAACAGGGGATTTTCGCAGGGACACAGGTTGATCAGTTGTCGCGGCGAGTGGATTTTGGCGCAGGCGCTACATTCCAGATGGAGCACAAAGGGGTTCACCGGCAACTACTCCCAAGGCGCGAATGGAGTGGACGGACAATCTGTCAGTATACCCCATGCCCCGCTTACCTGAACCTCTCCGTAAACGACATCCAGGAAGAGGAAGGAAGAACCACGCGTGAGCACAGAAAAATCCTGTGCATCCTGTGCATCGATGTTAATAATCCCGGCATCTCGGGAGTGAGGCGGGACTCACATCCGATCCTTGCAAAGGCATGAAAATTGGGTTAAAACCTTGATACCGTAGAAGCGAGCCCTCAATGACCATCGTGAAAGTTCGTATCGACTACGCCCTGACGCGGAACCTCATGGACTGAGCACGGCTGCCTCAAAGGAGGGGAAACGTGGCGAAGCTCTCAAGCAGGATCGGTTGCCTGAAGGATCTTGCCCGATTGGTGCCGGTTGTGCTGATAGGGGTATTGGTTGCTTCTGCTTCCACGCTCGCCCAGCAGAAGAAGGAAGCTCCGCGTCCGAAGACCAGGGCGGAATTCGATGCCTACACCCAACTTTACAACGAGAAGGACATGCGCCGAAAGGCAATGCTGGCCGGAAAGTTCATCGCCGACTTTCCCGAGTCCGACTACCTCCTCGGCGCCTATCAATTGGAGATTCAGGCCAATGACGCGCTGGGCAACCATGAGAAGGTGGTTTCAGCGGGAGAGAAGGCATTGCAGGAGTTCCCGGAGGCCGGCAAGGCGCCCAGAATTTTCATTCTTCAGCGGATGATCCGCGGCTACCAGCAGCTCAACAATCCCCGCAAGACCATCGAGGCGGCCGAAAGCCTGCTGACGGTGGAGTCCAGCCATTTGCCGACCCTCCTGACGCTCTCGATGGTGCTTCCCAGGTTCCTGCCCGAGGATGAGGCGGGCCGCGCCCGGCAATTGGACAGAGCCCTCGAGATCGCTCACCGGGCTCAGCGTCGGGTCGATGCCATTGTCAATGGACCGAAGCCGGCGGCGCTGACGCCGGCCCAATGGGTCAGGCAGAAGGCGGATCTTCCGGCGCGGGTTCACGCCGCCCTGGGCCTGATTCACTTCAACAGCAAGGACTATCCGAGCGCCATCGAGGAGTACGAGAAAGCGACCTCACTGGCCAGAGGCGACAGCGTCGACTTCTACCGGATGGGGATCGCCTATTACTACCAGGCGCTGGCCGTGAGCCGGGAACTGGCTGAATGGGACCAGAAGGAAAATCCCGATACCGCGGCCAAGGAGGAAAAGGAGGCTCAGTTCGCTTCCTGGAGAGACAAGGCCATCACCGCCCTGGCCAAGGTGATCGCGTTGCAGGAGGGCGCCCCCGCTCAGGTGGTCGAGTCTGCCAGAGCTCAACTGGAGAGTCTCTACAGGAGCCGAAACAACGACTCCCTGGATGGATTGGAAGCGGTGATCGCCGAGGCTGCCAGAGAGTTGGGGAGTGGGACCCAGTGACTTGACGGCGCTACGGCGACAGTCTCTTCAGCAAGCCGGAGCGGTCCATGGAGCGAGGCGTTTCCACCAGCACTGAGAAACGGCGGCGCGGGTCGCCCTGGTGGGTCACCGAATAGTTGTTCCGGCCGAACAGTTCATCGCAAAAAAAGGTGATCTCGGGTCTCAGCGATGCGTAGGTTTCCGGGGTGTTGGGAGCCAGCAGTCGATCGTTGACGCCAAGCTCGAATGCCCGGCTCTCGAAGCCGAGCATCCCATCTAGGCGTCCATCTTCCTCCAATTTCCTGCAGGCCGTCAGCGCGGCACGCAAGGCTTGGCGAAAGCGCTCATGGTTTTCGCCTTCCACCCTTGCCTTGCGATTGTAGCGAACGCCGAGACGGTCGTCGCTCCAGTCGAGGCTGAAATCGGCTTCGTGCCCCACCAGCAGAATGCCGGGCCCGGCAGGGACGTGACGGTAGTCGGCCACATCCACCAGGGTCTCCTCGCAACTCTGCTCCCTCACCCAGTCGTGAAAGATTGGGATCAGAGGCTCCAGGTCTACCGTGCCCGAATGCCGGAGGTGCAGCTTCAGGTTGACGTGTTGAATGTCCATTCCGGGATGGTCAGGCAGTGGCGGCGCTGGATTCAAGACCCATGCGGTTGAAACAGCCGTGGCAGGCCTCGATAAAGAGTTGGGCCTCTTCGATCAGCCGCCTGGAAGTTTCCGGCGTGTGGCCGTTTCCCGAACTTCGGTGGGCGGCGAAGAGGTAGTTGGCAAACTTCGGGCCGGCAAAGGGGTCGAAGATCTTCTCGGTGTCGAAATATCGGGTGCGGAACTGGGCTACGATCTCGTCCGGATCATCGGCAACATCCAGGTACTCCAATGTAATTAGTCCCCTGGC
>JAPPFQ010000127.1 GCA_028875135.1 Acidobacteriota bacterium | reverse complement strand
GCCGAGACCAGGAGCTGGTACGTAAGCATGGGGACCCTGCTCCAGGATGTGGGAGCCTTCGGCGGTATTTTCGCCTTCACGCTGCTGACCGCCCGGGTGGGGCGGCGCCCGGCCTTCGTGGTCGCCTTCCTGCTTGGCCTGGCGGCGACCATCTGGACCTTCGGCTGGCTGGAGAGCCCCGCCCAGGTGCTCTGGATGGTTCCGTTGCTGGGTTTCTGCAACCTGATGGTCTTCGGCGGCTACTCCATCTACTTCCCCGAGCTCTACCCGACCCACCTGCGCAGCACCGGGGTGGGCTTCTGCTACAACGTGGGCCGCATCATCGCGGCGGTTGGCCCCTTGACCCTGGGAACGCTGACGGTCCTTTTTGAAGACGCAGGCTTTGCCAGCCCCTTCCGCTCGGCTGCAATCTCCCTGGCCGGAATCTACCTGGTAGGCGTCTGCGTCCTTCCCGTCGCCCCCGAAACCCGCGGCAAACCGCTGCCGGAATGACGGTCGTAGTTTCAGGACGGCTTTGCCTATAAGACCCCTACCAGCTGCAGGGTGGTGATCACGGCCAGCAGGGAAAAGAAGAGGCCCGCGGCCGCCAGTCCGATGCGCATGAACCAGCCCGGCTTCAGGGCCTCGGGCAGCAGGGTGAGGTTGACGAAAAGGGTGTGGAAACAACTGAAGCCCAGGGCGTAGTTGAACAGGTTGGCGGCGAATTTCAGCAGTTCCAGGGGGGGCGCCACCGAAAGCATGATCACGCCGAAGATGCCGTAACCCACTACCACCGCAAAATAGACCCAGCGGATGTTGGAGGGATCCAGCTTTCGCAGGCGGGGGCTGGCCGTCCAGAAGACATCCACCCAACGACGGATGAATCCGTCCGAATGGGTCGACATGGTGGGGCCCAGGACCAGGAAGCCGCAGAGCATGGTGAGATACCAGAAGAGCTGACCGGCGTCGCCGCCCCAGGCGGCAGCCACGTGAGTCCTCACCCCGTCGGAAGTCATGCCGGCCGCGACCCAGCTACTGGCTTCGGTTCCCCGGGGAAGGAACTGCACCGAAAGCATGCTGGGGAGGGCCACTCCCAGAAAACAGGCGGGCATCCAGACCACCACCTGGTCCCGCACCAAGTGACGATACCAGCGCTTCCAGCGGGCCAGCGCTTCCGAGGTCACCTGGAATACCGTCCCTGAGTGGGACAGTTTCAGCTCTCGTCCCCCGATCACGCTGGGGATGGCTCCCACGTGGCGTCCCATGCCCCAACCCTGTTCGCGGGTGTAGTTGCTGACGGCGGCGTTGGAAAGGCCTCCGCTGCCGGCGATGGCTGCAAATGCAGCCAGCAGGGCAATGGTGCTCAGATCGATGTCCGGCATGCCCTTGCCTTCCGCCAGGGAGGTGAAGATGTTGGCGGTCTCGATCCCCCCCGTGGGCATGGTCCCGAATCGCAGGAATCCCCCGAAGATCTCGGTCCAGGTGGAGAAGCTGGAATGAAAGACTCCCAGGATCATCAGGAACCCGAGCACGGTGAACATCTTGAAGGTCATGATGGCCTTGAGGGCGTTGTAGATCTTGCCTCCCGCCACCAGCGGCACCAGCGCCAGCAGGAATATGGCGTAGCCCAGGGCTCTGATCAGCAGGCGGTGGCTCTCATTGTTCTCGGGGTCGGGGAGCACTCCTCCCAGCAGAACCGAGGCCAGCGGCGTGGCCGCATTGGCGGCCAGGTAGGGGAAGACCGCCCCGAAGTCGAGAATCAGGTAAAGACAGATCCAGAAGACGGGCCCCGGCGCGGTTCTGAACTTGCCCGTAAAGATCGGCTCGCCGGTGTAGAGGGTGTAGCGGGACACCTCCATGTTGTAGATCACCTGGCCCACGATACTCAGCGTGGCCAGCCACATCAGGGCGCCGCCGTACTTGGCGGTGACCGCCGGACCCATCAGCCATTCCCCGCCGCCGATGGAAGAGCCTCCCAGAAGCAGCCCCGGTCCCAACAGGGCAAACCAGTGACGCCAGGTGAAGATGGGGGCTTCCACCAGCTCACCCGTGTTCCAGGGCGGCATCTTGCGGGAACCCGGGCGTGGAGCCTGAAACTCGCCGGGATTTCCGGTCGCATCGCCGGCCTGGCCGGAGTCGGCGGAGGAAGCATCGGGAGTCGCGGGAGGGTTCCCCGGCTGGGAAGGTTCTGATGACATGGTGAATCCTTGGTATGTTTGGCTATCAGTTGCCCTTGGGACCGCGCGGGCTTGGTGAGTCAATCACTTTTTGACCAAATTTGCAACAGCCCCAACCACGACCTCGGAGGTGGACACGGACGATGGGGAGGATTGGCCCGAGCGGCGCCCCGGCCCAAGCCGGGAGGGCGGCCGGTGGTATAATCCGCCCGGATCGGTTCTGACCCGAAACTCGGTTCGGCCCATGGGTCGGATCGGAAAGGAAAGACCGTTGAAGGGTGGAGACATCTTGATCGAGTGCCTCAAGGCACAAGGCGTCCGTGCCGTCTTCGGCATGCCGGGGACCCAGAACCTGGAGATCTACGACTCCCTGTTGCGCTGCGGGGCGGGTTCCGTCGACCACTACCTGGTGCGGCACGAATATGCCGCCACCCAGATGGCGGACGGGTTTGCCCGATCCACCGGGGAAGTGGGCGTGGCGCTGACGGTGCCGGGGCCGGGGGCCAGCAATGCCTCTACCGGGATCCTGGAGGCCTATACCGATTGCGTGCCGGTGTTGCTGATCACCGGGCAAAGCGATTCCAGGTTTTACGACAAGCATCAGGCAAAGATGTTCCACGGCCTGGACCAGATGAAGTTTTTTGAGCCGATCACCAAGTATCGGGCCATCGCCCGCACCGTCGGGCAGATTCCCGAGGTCGTGGAAGGGGCCTTCAAGGCCATGCGGAGCGGGCGGCCGGGGCCGGCCGTGCTCGAATTTCCCATGGACGTGGTGAGGGCCGATGGAAACCCGGACATCCCCGGGTATGTCCGAGGCTCACGCAGCCCGGCGGCAGCCGACGGTGACCTGCGTGCGGCTGCCCGTGAGATCGACCGGGCCAGCCGGCCCGTCTGCCTGGTCGGGTCGGCCGTCATCCATTCCGGCGCCCAAGCCGAGGTGCGCCGGCTGATCGAGAAGATTCAGGCGCCGGTGGTGGTGACCCGGTGCGCCAAGGGGGCGCTGGATGAAAACCATCCCCTGGCCCTGCGAGGGTCCAACGGCTACCTGGCCCGGGAGGCTCTGAAGCTGGCCGACGCCACCCTGGCCATCGGGTGCCGTTTCACCTCGATCGATACCAACAACTGGCGCCTCAAGCTGCCTCAGCCGCTCATCCAACTGGACGAGGACGAGCGCGAGATCGGCAGCGAGTATCCCTGCGAGCTGGGGGTGGTCGGAGATCTCAAAGCCACGCTGCAGGGGCTGGTGGAAGAAGTAGAGCAACGTCCGCGGCGATGGGAGCAGGCGCTGGCGATCCCCCGAGCCCGTTTCGCGGCCCAGAGGCCCCTGCCTCTGCTGGGCGACATCCGGCAGGTGCTTCCGGACGACGGCATACTGTCGGTGGATGTGCACTCCATCGGGTATTCGGCCTTTGACGAGTACCTGGTCGACCGCCCGCGGACGTTTCTCTATCCGTGCATCGGCGTGGCTCTGGGTTATGGCTATCCGGCCGCCATCGGCGCCAAGGTTGGCTGTCCGGACAAGCCGGTGGTCTGCTTCAGTGGGGATGGAGGCTTCCTGATGGGCATGGCGGAGTTGGCGACGACCGTCAGGTACGGTATTCCCCTGGTTGCCGTGGTCGTCAACGATCAGGCTCTGACGGCCATCAAGGGGTCCCAACGGAAAAACCACCAGGGCCGTGTAATCGGCACCGATTTGACCAACCCCGATTTCGCCGAAATGGCCCGTTCCTTTGGCGCTGCGGGGAAGCGGGTACGCAGTCTCCGCCAATTCAAGGGAGTGCTGGAGGAGGCCTTGGCGGCTCGGCAACCGTCCGTCATCGAAGTGCCCATGAGAGACGACGACCACCAGTTGACGGAGGCCATCACCTGGCTACGCTCCCGTCCATTGCGACGGTTGCAGGATCCTTCAGGTTGAGAAGAAAGGTTTTAGCTTGAGGTAGGTTGTCTGCAGGGCTTCCGGCAGGACTCGAGTCTCACCGGAAACGGTCATGAAGTTGGCATCGCCGCACCAGCGCGGCACGATGTGGAGGTGAAGGTGCCGGTCAATACCGGCGCCGGCGCATTTGCCGAGATTCATGCCCAGGTTGAAGCCGTCGGGACGGTAGATTTTCCCGAGGGCTGAGACGGCTCTCTGGGTCAGGTCCATCAGCTCCAGGTTCTGTTCCGCGGACAATTCCGAAATAGCCGACAGGTGCTTAAAGGGGGCGATCAGCAGGTGACCGCAGGTGTATGGAAAGAGGTTGAGAATGATGAAGTGATCCTGTCCTCGATAGAGAATCAGCTGCTCCTGATCCTTGGCGGTCGAGGCATCGATACAGAATACGCAGCCTTCGGTGTTGTGAATGTTGGCAACGTACTGGTACCTCCAGGGACTCCACAGAAAATCCATGCTAGGAACTGAGGTTGATAAGGTCTTTCAACTCTTTGCTGGGCTTGAAGTAAGGCACTTTCTTTTCAGGCACGTCAACCTTTTCGCCCGTCTTGGGATTTCTTCCCTGGCGGGCCTTGCGCTTCCGGATCCTGAAGCTTCCAAAACCGCGTACTTCCAGTTTATCGCTGTTTTTGAGCGCCTTCACGACGCTGTCGAACAGCGCCTCCACGATGACCTCCGAGTCCTTGCGGCTGAGATCGGTCGCCCGTGATACTTCGTCCACCAAGTCTGCTTTGGTCATGGTTGCTCCTTGCAACGGTTGCGGGAGTGCCTCCGAGATGGAATTCCAATCGCGCACCCATTGGCGGGATTGTCGGGAACCCTTCCAACCCTCCACGTCGGGTCGATGCCTGCTGGAATATTTGTTGCGACTGTCATCGCCGGTCCGTCGAATGGTACGGCAAACGATCTTGGCCCGGCTGGCCGGCTCTCCGCTCCGGCAGACATAGATGCATAGAAAATAAGGGATTAGCCCTTAAAATGCAACAGGGATTCAACCACTGAAGCGGGGCTTCAGCGGCGCATTTGCGGCTGATGGTTCATGGTTCAGTCGGAAAAGAGTTTTCCACGAAGTTACACCAAGGACCACGCAGGGGCACCGAGGTGTTGGAGAGGGTTCAAGAAGGTTCCGCCAAAGGTTGGGGAGGCGAAAAGGATCACGGTCCAGGGGGTGACATGGATAGCAATCGAGCACGTCCCAACCCGGACGTGCACCGGGGCGGAATGACGCTGCCGGCTGGACTGGTTGCGGCGTTGTTCGTCGCGGGCCTTGCGCTTCTCGGCATTGGTACGGGCTACTACACTCACGGAGACCTGAACCTCATCCATTCCGCCTTGAGCCTGTTCTTCTCCATCAATCTGCTGGTCTGCTATTGGGAGATCTGCCTGTTTTTCCGACGGGACTATATCGAGAGGCGCACCGACTACTGGCGACAGCGGCAGCGTGAAACCGGGCGGACACCGGCCGGCGAATTCCTGGCCTCGAGGACCCCGTTGACACGCATCTTGTCGCCGACGGTCTGGGCCGATGCCTGGGCGACCTACGCCCTGTACGACAGCTCCTACGCAGACCGCCGCACCTTCGGTTTCAACGTGGATATCGGCAACGGCTTTGTCACGCCGCTGCCGACGTTGATCCTTTACGCCGCCTATACCGAAGTTCCCCCTATTTTACCCTTGAAAAACGGTCCTAAGCCATTTGTTTTCT
>JAPPFQ010000592.1 GCA_028875135.1 Acidobacteriota bacterium | reverse complement strand
GCCACGACGGCGGTGGAAGCTGGGAAGCCATCAGTCCGGACCTGTCCCGGAACGATCCCACCAAGCTGGAGGCTTCCGGGGGGCCCGTCACCAAGGACGCCAGCGGCGCCGAAGGGTATGCCACCCTCTCCACCTTCGTGGAATCGAAGCACCAGCCGGGCGAGTTCTGGGCAGGCACCGACGATGGACTGGTCCATCTCTCCCGAGACGGTGGCGGCCACTGGGACAACATCACTCCGCCCGAGCTGCCGGAATGGTCCTACGTGGGTTGCCTGGAGGTCTCGCCCCACGACCCGGCCTCGGCCTATGTGTCCGCCACCCGTTACAAGCTGGACGACTACCGCCCCTACCTCTACAAGACCGAGGACTACGGGCGGAGCTGGCGCAGCGTCACGGGCGATTTTCCCCAGGACCAGATCACCCGGGTGGTGAGAGCCGACACCGTCCGTCCGGGGCTGCTTTTCGTCGGCACCGAGACCGGAGTCTTCGTCACCTTCGACGACGGGGAACACTGGCAGCCGCTGCGGAACAATCTCCCGGTGGTGCCGGTCTACGACCTCAAGATCAAGGACTCCGACCTGGTGGCCGGCACCCACGGGCGCTCCTTCTGGATCCTGGACGACCTGACCCCCTTGCGCCGGCTGGACGCCGAGGTTGCCGGGGCCGCCGCCGGCCTGTTCCCTCCCCGTCCCACCACCCGCACCCGGCTGAACTGGAGCGTCAACATGTTCGCCGACAAGGGCAAGAACTACATGCTGGGCCTGGGGGGCAACGCCTGCTACTACCAGGATGAGACCCCCGAGGGCGAATCGGTCCGCCGCTTCCTGGACGCCGGCCAGAACCCGCCCCCGGGAGTCATCGTCTACTACCTGCTGGCCGAGGCCCCCGGCGAGCCCGTCTCCCTGACCTTTCTCGACGCCGACGGCCGCGAGATCAAGACCTTCAGCAGCAAGCCGGAGGAGTCGGAGCAGGACGAAGGCGCGGAAGCCCCTGCCAAGGCGGACCGCTACCTCACCGCCCGGCCCGGACTGAACCGCTTCGTCTGGGACATGCACTACCCCGATGCCGAGAAAGTGGAAGAACGGGATAAAGACCAGTCCACGCTCTTCGGCACGCGCGAGAAGAGCGGAAACGGCCCCCTGGCCCCTCCCGGCGCCTATGGGGTCCGTCTGACCGCGGGCGGCCGGACCTGCACCGAAAGCTTCGAGATCCTCAAGGACCCCCGGGTGGAGGCCACGCCCGAGGACTTTCAGGCGCAGTTCGAGTTGTGGACCAGGATCCGCGACAAGCTGTCGGAGACCAATCGGGCCATCAACCACGCCCGCCGCTTGCAGGAGCAACTGGCCGAGTGGACGCGGCGCTCCGAAAAGTCCGGCAAGGCCGACCGGGAAGATTCCAGCTCAGTCTCCGAAAAGGCCAAGGCCCTGAGAGATCAACTGGACTCCATCGAAAAAGCCTTGATCCAGACCAAGGACAAGACCCCCTTCGACCGGCTGCGCCACCCCAACCGCCTGAACGCCAAGCTGGGAGGGCTGGTGGCCGTGGTGGGCATTGCCGACGCCGCCCCGCCCAGGCAGGCCTACGAGGTTTTCGACGCGATCTGCGCCCAGATCGACGTTGAGATCGCCCGGCTGTGGGAGCTGTGCCAGGGCGAGGCGGCCTCCTTCAACCAACTGGCCCGCGACGCGGGATTTGTGGCGCTGGAAATCGAGTAGTGCCCGGGCGGCCGGCTGTCAGTCCACGAAGGGAAACGAAGAAAAACCAAAAGACTCAACCACAAAAGGCACAAAAGGCACAAAAGGCACAAAAGAAGATTCTTGACTTGTCGATGGGTGATTTTGTGACTGTCGTGGCCGTCGAGCTACAGAGTGGGGGCGTGACTCGATTGGCCTGTCCCCTTTCTCGCCCCACGCACCCGTTGCCTGCCGAATTTCGCAAAAGGCTCGAACGCAATCCGGGTCAGAAAAGGTGTTTCAGGAAGACAGCGGGGGCGGGTTGATTCCCTGACGGGGCAGGAAGGGATGGGCGGCCACCTGGCCTTGGAAGGATTGGGCCCAGCGACCGGGAATGGCCAGACCGCAGTTCGGACAATCACCCTGGGGAGTCAGGTGGTACCCCAGGATCAGATAGCCGAAGCGTTCGATCAGCAGGGTTCGGCAATCCGGGCAGCGGGTGTTCTCCAGGTCCCCCACCCGGCCCGGCCGGTTGCCGGCATAGACGTAGCGCAATCCCTCCTGCCGGCCGATCTCGGCAGCGGCCATCAGCATTTCGGCACTGGTATTATCGGGATCGGTCATCTTGTAGTCCTGGTGGAAGGCGGTCACGTGCCAGGGAATATCGGGAGATACGCCCGCCAGGAAGGCCGCCAGCCGCCGGACTTCATCCTCTGAATCGTTGAAGCCCGGAATCAGCAGCGTCACGATTTCCAGCCAGAATCCCTGCCGGTACAGGCTGGCGATAGTCTCCAGAATCGGCTGCAGCCGCCCCCCCAGTCTGCGGTACTGGCGGTCACGGAAACTCTTGAGATCGACCTTGTAGAGGTCCACCCAGGGTCTAAGGTATTCCAGCACCTCCGGAGTGCCGTTGCCGTTGGAGACGAATCCGGTGGTCAGGCCTTCCTTGCGGGCCTCCCTGAACACCGCCACCGCCCACTCACTGGTGATCAGCGGCTCGTTGTAGGTGCTCACGATCACCCGGGCCCGCTGCCTCACGGCCGCCCGGGCCAGGGCCTGAGGCGTCGCTCTGCGCGGGGGCGCCACCGCCGCCGGGTCCCTCAGGGCCTGAGAGGTCACCCAGTTCTGACAGTAGGCGCAGTGCAGGTCGCAGCCCAGCATGCCGAAGCTGTAGGCCAGCGCCCCGGGGTAGGCGTGGAAGAAGGGCTTCTTTTCGATGGGGTCGCACTGCACCCCTCCGGTGTATCCCCAGGGAACCATCAACTTGCCGCCCCGGTTGAAGCGAACCCGGCAGACGCCCGGGCGGCCCTCGGGAATGGGGCAACAGTGCCCGCAGGCGTAGCAGCGGATGCGCTTCTCATCCAGCCGCTCCCAGAGCTCACCCTCCTTCACCTTCTGGTTCAGGATGTTCTGCAGGGTTGACATGTTGCGCGACCGCGATTCCAGGGGACGTCACGAAAGGCTCGGCTTCGGCAGCGGCTGACCTACCGCTGCCGCTGACAGGAATTGTACTCCCGCACCGGGCGGCGGGCGACTGAAACCTGAGCACCTTCGCCGGGTACACGGCCTGGTCATGCCGGCGACGCGATGTGGTTCACAGTACAAGCGCAGCAGGCTTCGTCGACTGTATAGTAGAGGGAATGTTCCCGCGGCGTCACTGACAAGCTCGGAGTACAGCTCCAGGAATCTGGGCCGCAAGGCAGATAAATGGGACAGTACTCACTGGAACGGCTGCATTATTACTGAGAACAGGGGAAACCATCCTTTTACCTGCGTATTTTTCACCCTTTACAGGGATCATGGTTCGATTGAAGGCCACGGCAGGATCCCAGGACGCAGACTCCCGCGAGGTGTTCGTATGCGAGCTCGACTGATTCTCTTGATTGCTCTGCTGCTGGGAGCACCCGCTTCGGTCCTCGGCGAGAAGACACTAAAATTCGCGGTGATTGGCGACAGCGGTACGGGCGGCAACCACCAAGAGATGATCGCCGCTCAGATGCTGGCCTTCCACCGGAACCATTCCTGGAAGTTCATTCTCATGTTGGGTGACAACGTTTACGAGGATGGAGACCCAAAACACTTCGACAAGAAGTTCAAAGACATTTACAGGAAACTCAAGGTCCCATTTCATGCCACCCTCGGCAACCACGACCGGAGGACGGACCGGGGCCGGCTGCAAGTCGAGGATGATGCGTTCGGCTACGTGGGGAAACAGGACGAGTATGAGTTTTATGAGGGGCCCCAAATCGGCGGAAAGCGACTGGCCCGCTTCCTCTGCTTGAACTCGGGCGCCTGGAAGGAACAGGAGGATTTGTCCAGGCGGGAGAAGTCCCTGGACAAAAGGCTTTCGAAATCACCGGACTATCATTGGAACTTCGTGTACTTTCACCATCCGATTTACTCATTTGCTCATTCCAAGTCCCCGCTCGGATTGCTGATTGGCCGTTGGGGACACGGATCAAGCAGGAAATTACGGAAAGTCTGGGAGCAAAGATTCATAGACGGAGGGATAGACATCGTTCTTTCAGGGCATGACCACTTCTATCAGAAGATTAGGAATCAGAAGGGTTGAATTCATTACTTCGTGTCCGGCTGCGCCGGCAAGATACGAAAGGGCATCAGGAAGAATCACCCCGAGGTGGAGTTCGGAAAAGTAACCTACCACTTCCTCCACTTCGAGGTCAGTGAGAGAGAGGTGCGATTCGCCGCTGTCGACGAGGATGGGAATACCTTCCACCAAGGCTGCATAAGAAAAGACGAGAAGGAATGTTCAACACAATCCCAGGATTCAGAATGAGCATTACTGGCGGACCGGCCGTCGATCATTCGAAACCCTCGGAGTCGGCCGTGCTTTCTCCCAGGGGAGCGGGCCGGCGCGGGCGCCGCCGGTGGGGAGCCTTGGCCGGCCGGGGGCGGGCCTTCGGCTTCGGGGCGGCGGGAACCACCTTTGCCGGGGCTGGAAGTTCCACCTTTTCGGCCCCCGGCCCCTTTTCCTCCATGACTTCGCGGATCATGGCCTTGATCTCGCCGGGACCGGCGTCGACCGACCGGGTGGCGAAGGCCTTGCTGGCCTCGCCGAAATAGAGCGAGCGGTGGGGGAAGGGAATCTCGATGCCCACCTCGTCGAACTTCTTCTTGATGCGGCGGTTCATCTCCCGGCCCACCATCCACTGCTTGATAGGTGCGGTCTTGATGCGGGCCTTGATCATGACGGCGGAGTCGGCGAACTCATCCACCCCCAACACTTCCAGCGGGGCCAGAATGAACGATCGATAGGCCTCCTCCTGCATCATCTCGTCGGCCAGCTCCCTGACCACCGCCGAGACGTGGTCGGTATCCTCCTTGTAGGCCACCCCGATGTTGAAGACGTAGTAGGAGTATTCCTGGGTCATGTTGGACAGGGTGTTGATGGTGCCGTTGGGAAAGATGTGAACGGTGCCGTCCAGGCTTCTCAGCACGGTGGTTCTCAGGTTGATCTGCTCCACCAGCCCCCCGGTGCCGTTGATGATGGCCACGTCATTGACCCGGACCTGGTTCTCGAGCAGCATGAACAGTCCCGAAATCACATCCCGTACCAGGTTTTGGGCCCCGAAGCCGACGGCCAGACCCGCCACCCCGGCGCCGGCCAGCAGCGGCCCCACGTTGAAGCCGGCCTCCTCCAGCGCCATCATGAAGACCACCACCCAGATCGACACCACCACCGTCTTTCGGAAAATCCCCCCCAGCGTGGCCGCCCGCTTGTCCAACTCGATATCCGGCTCGTGCCGGCGGGACTGCATGACCTTGACCAGACGCATCCGCAGCTTGGGCACGTAGTGGTGAATCATGCGAGAGGCGACCCAGGCCAGGAGAAACAGGCCGGCGATTTTGGCGGCCGCACCCGAATAGCGAGTCGCGAACTCGCCAATTTGAGTCCAATCGATCAATAGAGCACCTCCTCGGTTTCCGCGCGGCGGTGGAAGCGATGGCTGCCATCGGAAGCCTGTCGACTAATCGTCTGCGCCCGCATCCTCTTCCGTCTCCTCGTCCAGCACGGCCAGCACTTCTTCCGCATCCGCGGCTTGGTCTTCGGGGACGTGGATCCTGGCTCCGAAGCCGTGGCGGCTGAGGCCTGCCCCGAAG
>JAPPFQ010000082.1:360-5804 GCA_028875135.1 Acidobacteriota bacterium | reverse complement strand
GAAGGTTCTGGACAAGGTCCGCGGCAATCAGTTGGACTTCGGGATCGTCACCCTGCCCGTTCCGGAACAGGAGCTGAACATCCTGCCCATCGCCGAGGACGAACTGTGGCTGATAACCAGCCCGGACCATCCCTTGACGCTGCAAACGTCACCTGACCTGGAGGAGGTCGTTTCCTATCCCTTCATTTTCCATACTGCCGGCACCACTCGCGAACGCCTGAGGAAACAGTTCGGGAGCCAGTGGGACCGCTTGCATATCTCGATGGAACTCGCCAGCATCGAGACAATCAAGAAATTCGTGTCCATCGGCATGGGTATTTCAATTGTTCCAAAGAGCTATGCCGAAGAGGAATGCAGGCAGGGAACCCTTTGTCTGCTGCCGTTGAGGCATCTGAACCTGATTCGCAAGCTGGGACTCATCTACCGAAAGAATCGCTATCTCTCACGGGCTTGTATCGTCTTTCTCGAAGTCGTGGAGGAATCCATACAAGCCCTGGCAATGTCGAAGTGATCAGTGGTCAGTGATTAGTTGTTAGTTGAGAGAGTTGGGAATCGGAAAGCTGATTACGGCATCGCTGCACTTGCTGAAGGAGTATGCTTGAATTGGAAGAACACCCGACGAATTGATCAATTCACCATGCACTCGTTTCTGATCACTAACCACTGATCACTGACAACTACCAAAAAGGTGCCCCAGGATGGAGAACGAAGATCGAAACGCCAACGATGAGGCTCCCCAGCCCCCTTCCGAGATGGAGTCGGAGGGTTTTCGAGTCGAGATGGTCGGACCTTCCAGAAAGCGAACCTGGATTCTGGCGGGGGTGGTGACCGCAGCCGTACTCTTTCTGGTCGGTTCGGTGATCTCATCTTCCGGGGTGATGGACGCCTGGCTTCCCTGGACCCAGGAATACGCTCAGCGAAGAGTCCCGGCGGTGCCTGACGGGGGCGAACCCATTGCGCTGCTGGAATTCGACCAGGAACGAGGCGAGGACGCCGAGCGGGGCGAGGCCACCATTACGGTGACGGGGAGAGTCCTGAACCGGACCGAAGGGAAACTCGAGGACCTCGTCGCCACCTTGACCCTGATCACGTCTCTGGAATTGCCCCTGGAAGCCGACGTGCCGTTGACTCCCCAGAGCCTGGAACCTGGCTCGGAGGGCACGTTCGAGTGGACGAATCCGCTGAAGGGGGAGGCCGGCGGGATCAAGCTCAAGTTCAAGCTGGCCAACGGAGCCGTCATTCAGCACCGGGACAGCCGCTATGGGCAAACGGAGGAAACGCCGGAGGAAGGGCCTGAAGAGGCGCCGGTGGATTTGACCGGGGAGGCGCCCGCCGGGCAGATTTAGTTTGGACCGCGGGGATTGGTTTGCATATATTTGTGCCCCGTCTGCTGCGCGGTCGGCTCAGCCCGGAAATCGATCGGATTCGGTCCGGCCGCGTTGAGCGCGGGTACGAAAGCATGAACATGGGTAACGGAACAGGGATTCGCAGGACATTCCTGGCGGCGCACCGGCGCCTCAGGGAATGGCGCATGGTTGCCAAGGCCCTGCTTTCCACCAGGCATCCGGTGCTGGCCCACCTCATCCCCATCCGCCGCTGCAACCTCTCATGCACCTACTGCAATGAGTTCGACAAGGTCTCGGCGCCGGTACCCATCGAGGAAATGCTGAGGCGGGTCGACCACCTGGCCCGACTGGGCACCACCGTGATCACCATCAGCGGAGGGGAGCCGATGTTGCACCCCGAGCTGGACGCCGTGGTGAGGCGGATTCGGCTGCGAAAAATGATGGCGGGGTTGATTACCAACGGTTATCTGCTCAGTGTCAAGCGCATCCAACAGCTCAATCGGGCCGGCCTGGAGCATCTGCAGATCAGCATCGACAACGTCAACCCGGACGATGTCTCCAAGAAAAGCCTCAAGGTTCTGGACCGGAAGCTGGTGATGCTGGCCGAGCACGCCGACTTCGCGGTCAACATCAACTCGGTCATCGGTTCCGGCATACGCCTCCCCGAGGACGCCTTGCAGGTGGCCCGCCGGGCGGTTTCCCTGGGCTTCTCCAGCACACTGGGCATCATTCACGATGGGGACGGCCAGTTGCGAGCCCTGAACGAGAGAGAAAGTTCCGTCTATCGTGAGGTCCAGAAGCTCGGCAAGAAGTCCTTTGCGCGCTTCAACAGGTTCCAGGAGAACATCTCCCGGGGGAAACCCAACCAATGGCGCTGCCGGGCCGGTGGACGATACCTCTACGTCTGCGAGGACGGCCTGGTTCACTACTGCTCGCAGCAACGCGGCTACCCGGCCATTCCGCTGCAGGACTACACCCGCGAACACATCCGCCGGGAATTCGGCCTTCGCAAGACCTGCGCCCCATACTGCACCGTCTCCTGCGTCCAGCAGGTCGGCGTGCTGGACAATTGGCGGTCACCTCAGACCGACGGCTCGCGGGTTGACCCTGCATTGCTCACGGCCGGGCATGATCATGCCGCAGGACCCTTCTCTCCGGCGGGCACTCCCGACCGAACGGCATAGCGGACGCTACGCCTGACCCGTTGAGCAAGGCGGATCAAACCGTGGCCCGATGGATCTTTCTCTTCAGGGCGTGGATCTGGCGGCGAATCGACTTCAGCCCGGTGCGGTCCTTGGCCTCCAGCGCCTGGTCCCGCCGCTTCTTGAGTTCCTTGATCTCCTTCTTTATGGCTCGCTTGTCGATACCCACCACCTCGTGGTGCTCGTGCATATCGACGCCCAGGGCTTCACAGATCGCCTTCAACAAAGGCTCCTTGGTCAGCTGGGTATAGCCCTTGACGGCCTCGTGCTCGATTTCACCGGCTATCTGGCGAAGCTGGGCCACCGTCTTGTGCCTCAGATCGCCGAACGTGTAGGCCATAGCAACTCCTTCTCACCTCTCGGATTTGATCACGGCGTGCCGCTGCCGATTGCGAGTTCGAATTGTACATGATGTCTTTGGCGCCATGTGGAAAGTGAATTGTGGAGAGTGATTGGATCAGCTCCGCATTCTCATCGCCATGTCCATCGATTTCCGCCGGACGATCCATTCCCGATTCGACCTCAGCGTTGGCATATGGCCCACTCCTGCTCCCAATACTATCCACTGACCACTGGCCACTGGCCACTGCCTCTGGTGCGCCTGTCTGTTTTTTCGGCCGGAAATCTGCTAGTCTCATCCCCGCATCGGCCGGGAGGTTTTCCATGTTGGAGGGCAAATTCGGAGTCGTCTTCGGAGTCGCCAACAAGCGCAGCATCGCCTGGAGCATCGCCGAAGCCTGGCACCAGGCCGGGGCCCGGCTGGCCTTGACCTATCAGGGCGAGCGGTTGCAGCGGAACGTCACCCAGTTGGCCGCGCGCTTCGGCGACGAGGCTCCCCTCTACCCCTGCGACGTCACCAGGGATGAGGAAATCCAGAACGTTTTCCGTTGTCTCACCCGGGATTTCGGCAAGATCCACCTGGTCCTGCACAGCGTTGCCTTTGCTCCCAGGGAAGCTCTGGAGGGGCGCTTCGTCGACACCACCCGCCAGGCATTCGCAACGGCTCAGGATGTCAGCGCCTATTCCCTGGTGGCCATAGCCCGGGCTGCCCTTCCCCTGATGACGGAAGGCGGAAGCATCGTGACCATGACCTATTACGGGTCCGAAAAAGTGGTCCCTCACTATAACGTCATGGGAGTCGCCAAGGCTTCCCTGGAGGCAAGCGTCCGCTACCTTGCCCACGACCTCGGCCCCCACAATATCCGGGTGAACGCGATCAGCGCCGGCCCCATGAACACCCTGGCCGCACGCGGAATCCGCGGTCTGGGCAGCATGCTCAAGCACCATGCGGAGCAGGCTCCCCTCAAGCGAAACGTTCAGCCCGTGGAACTGGGCAATACGGGGCTCTACCTGGGAAGCGATCTCTCCGCCGGGGTTACCGGCGAGGTGCTTTACGTGGATTGCGGATACAACATCATGGGAATGTGAGGAGCCGACCTTCCGGAGGCAGGTCTCGGGAGAGAAGAGCCTTCTTCAATTTCCGGATCCAGCCCGATCCATTCCGGGGAAAGCGCCGGCCCCTCCCGCCGAGCGGCAAAGGAGAAAGAGAATGAACAAGTCAAATCGTCGACGACCGACGCTTCCGGGAATGACCCGCCCCGGCAACGGAATCGTTCGGGCCTGTTGGGCCGGGGTAGGACTCTGCCTGCTCCTGTCCGGTTGTGCCGGCGAAAGCGTTTCCAACGCCGGAAACGCTCCCTCAGCGCCGCCAACCGTTGGCTCGGCCGCCCCTGCCTCCGATCGCCAGAAGGTTCTGGGACCGTTCACTCTGGAGGTCCCTTCAGGCTGGGTCGAGCAGACTCCCCGCTCCCCCATGCGCCGGGCCCAGTTTGCCCTTCCCAGAGCAGACGGCGACTCCGAGGACGGTGAATTGACGGTATTCTACTTCGGCATGGGACAAGGCGGGTCCACCGACGCCAACATCAGCCGTTGGATCGGCCAGGTAGGCCAACCCGATGGTTCCTCTTCCAGAGACAAGGCCAAGATCAGGCAAAGCCAGGTCTCGGGATTCCGGATGACCGAAGTGGACGTGAGCGGAACACTCAAGGCATCCAACATGCCGGGCGCTCCTCAGCGGCCCGCCCGCGAGGGCTATCGGTTGCTGGGAGCCGTTCTGGAAGGCCCGCAAGGCCCCTGGTTCTTCAAGCTGGTCGGCCCCGAAAAGACCATCTCCCGCTGGGCCGACAGCTTCCGCCAGTTCATCGCAAGCGCCAAGAGCCAATAATCCGGGGGGGGTCTACGCCTGAGGCGAGGTGGGATTCGAACGGATCAGGTCGTCGAAATGCAGTTCCAGGACATCGCCGATCTGTTGGGAGGTGAACCTCTTGGGAACGACCGAAACCGGAGCCGACTGAACGGCGCTTTGGAACAAGGGGTTCTCTCCAGCCAAATCGGTGACCACCACAAACACCAGCTTGCGGTCCAGCCTTCGGAGCTCCCGTAGCGTCTCCACGCTGTCCATCCGAGGCAGGTTCAGATCCAGGAACACCATGCGGAACGACTCCCGCCTGGCGGCTTCCAAGGCCCCGGGGCCATCCGGCACGGCCACCGCTGGAATTCCGTGGAGTTGAACGATCCCCTGCAGGCTGTCTCTTACCGCTTTCTCATCCTCCACGATGAGCACTTTCCCGGGTCCGTTCCTCGAACTGTTCCTGATCGGCTCCGCCAGTAGCCAACCATCGATCTGGGACTTCCTGAAACGAAGACTGCCCCCCACCTTCAGGGAGGGAATCTTGTTCTGCCGGGCCAGGAGATAGACCGTCTGTTCCTTCAACTTCAGGTACTCGGCAACCTCCTTGACGGTTATCAACGAATCTTCCATCAAGCCTCCTCAATGTCCATCACACTATGTATCAAAAAATATAATCTTTATAGATTCATTTTGTCAATTACTAAA
>JAPPFQ010000082.1:0-350 GCA_028875135.1 Acidobacteriota bacterium | reverse complement strand
CCCCCCGGCGGGGCTGCTCGGCCGCGGTTGGTGGATAGCCCCGCCTCCGCCCTGCCGTGCGGATCATACGAGAGTGAAACAGGTTTGTTTCAGTTGCTGAACGGGTCGATAAAACAACTATCCACTAACCACTGGCCACTGACCACTATCCTTGACCTGTCCGACCCTGACCCTGGCGGGGCGCACCAGCTTGCCGTTCAGGCGATACCCCTTTCGGACCACTTCCAGGATCAGGTTATCCTTTTCCTGCTCCGAAACCTCGGTTACCGCAACCGCCTCGGCCAATTCGGGATCGTAGGATTCTCCCGGCCCGGCCACTTCTTCCAATCCCAACTCGGCCAAAACACCAC
>JAPPFQ010000416.1 GCA_028875135.1 Acidobacteriota bacterium | reverse complement strand
CAAAGCTGCGGCAGGGCGGGGTCCCGGCTAATCAGAAGGCGCCGGAGATTCCAGGTCGGGATCGACCCGCTCGCTGGGCCTGAGCCGAGCATCCACGGCAAGGCCGCTGACACGGGCCAGGATGAGGTGGAGTTGCCGGAGGCCCTCGGTCAGCGCTGCCGGCCCCGGCTGCAGGATGTAGGTCGACTTGATCTCGTAGATCCGCCCGTGGCGGACGGCGGCCATCTCCGACCAGCCGGCTCGTCGCCTGATCCGGTCCTTGTTGACCTTGACGCCGCACCAGGAAGCGATAATGACCTCCGGGTCGCGGCAAAGCACGGCATCCGGATCCACGATCCGGTCCCGCCCCAGCCGCTTGTGGCGGAGCTCCGGGAAGACGGTCTCGCCCCCGGCCAGCTCTACAAGCTCTTCCACCCACTGAATACCGCTGATCAACGGATCCTTCCACTCCTCGAAAAATACCCGGGGGCGGCGGGAAAAGCGGCGGGCCGACGCTTCGATCGCCGCCAGGCCGCTCGACAGCTCCGAGATCAGAGCCCTGCCCTTTTGCGGGACGCCCACCAGGTCGGCCACCGTCCGTATCACCTGCAGGATCTCCTTTACGCTCCGTTGATTGAAAGTCAGAACGGTCAATCCCCGACGGATCAACTCGGCGGCGATGTCGGCCTGCAGGTCGGAGAAGGCCAGCACCAGGTCGGGGCGCAGTTGCTCGATCCTGTCCAGCCGGGCGCTAATGAATGCCGACACTCGCGGCTTGGACCGCGCCTCCGGGGGACGGACCGTGTACCCGGAGACGCCTACAATGCGGTCCTCTTCCCCCAGCAGATAGAGGGTCTCGGTGGTTTCCTCGGTCAGGCAGACAATGCGCTCCGGATAACCTGCCGCGTTGCGCTGCTCGTTTTCCCTGCTCATTGTCCTTACCTTCCGGCCGCGCGGCGTGTCCCCGGCGGCCGATCCAGGCAACTGCACCCGAAGGCTCCGGACAGCTTTTCTCAAATGGCCGAAAAGCGCCGCTGTCGGCGGAGCAAGCCCAAGAAGGTGATCCCTCCGATCACGGCCGTGACCGCCCCCACCGGCAATTCACCCGAGGTCAGAGCCGTCCGGGCCAGGGCGTCGGCCAGCATCAGGAACCCGGCCCCAACCAGGAAGGAACAGGGCAGCACCAGCCGCACATCCTGACCCAACACCAGGCGGACCGCATGGGGAATGATCAGGCCCACGAAGGCGATGGTACCGCCCTCGGCCACCGCCACGCCCACGATCAGGGAGGAAGCGATATAGACCAGGCGCTCGCAGCGGCGCACGTTGACTCCCAGGCTGGCCGCCGATTCTTCTCCCATGGCCAGCAGGTGCAGGTCGCGGGTAATGGCCAACAGGATCGCCCAGCCCGGAATCAGAAGAATCAGCATGCGCCAGATGCGGTCGAATCCCACCACGTCGATGGTCCCGATGGTCCAGCGAAGGATCTGAAGGGCCCGGCTGTAGTCGGCAATGTACTGAATCAGAATCACTCCGGCGCTGGCAATCAGGTTCACCACCACCCCAGCCAACAGCAGCGTACCCGGCATGACCACGTCGCCGGTTCGCGAGAGCCAGTAGACCACCAGGACGGCCGCAGCCGAGCCGGCGAATGCTGCCAGGAACACCATCGGCACACCGGCCAGGTTGATGCCCCAACCGAGGGCAATGGCCACGCTGGCCCCCAGGGTCCCGCCTCCTGAGACACCCAGGGTGAACGGCTCCGCCAGCGGATTGCGAAAGAAGGCTTGCAAGCAGGCTCCGACCGCGCCCAGGGAGGCGCCCAGGATGCCTCCCAAAACCACCCGGGGAAGGCGCAGATCGAAAAATAGGATGCGCGCCGTCGGGTCCTCGCGCAACAGGCTCGGATCCAGCAGGCGATAGCCCACCCAAAGGGAAACCAGCGTGGAGGCCGCCAGGAATAGCAGCGCCAGAATCAGGGGGCGCGTCAGACTCCGGGCTGCGGCCTGGGAGGCGTTCCCGTGGCGTTGCGGAGTAGAGGCAGTGGAATCCCGGCTGGATCCGGCGCCCTTGGGAATCTGGCGGGAAGCATCCATCCTCATCTCCTGATTTCCATTTCACCGTTGCGGATCAGGTGCCGGACCAGACAAAGGTGCGCCCCTCCAACTTCCGGGCCCGGACCTGGGGGTCATCGTAGACCCGTGAAAGCACCCTGTCCCTCAGGACCTGCGCTGGAGGGCCTTCGGCCAGCAGCGCCCCCCGGTGGATGGCAAAGACCTGATCGAAGGCAGGATCGAGCAATTGCAGGTCGTGGGTCACCATCAGCGCCGTCATCCCCTGCCGGTCCCGAAGCTGCCTCAGGATGCGAATGAGTGAGGTCCGGTGCTTCAGGTCCAGGGCGGCCGCGGGTTCATCCAGGATCAAACACTCCGGCTCCTGGGCCAGGGCCCTGGCCACGGCCACCAGTTGCCTTTCGCCTCCGGACAATTCGGTCACCGGACGAGGGGCCAGATGAGCCCCGTCCACCGTGGCCAGGGCCTTGTGGGCCTTTTCCACGTCCAATCGACTCTCGAAGCGGAAGCGGGGCGTGTAGGGACTCCTCCCGGTCATCACCACTTCCAAAGCCGTAAAGGGGAAGATCATGGGATTGATCTGGGGAACGTAAGCCAGGGACCGGGCCAGCCGCTGCCGCGGAATGCCCTTCAAGGGTTGTCCCGAAAAGAGAACTTCGCCGGCGTTTGCGGTACGAAGACCGGCCAGCAAGCGGATGAGCGTGGACTTGCCCGAACCGTTGGCGCCGATGAGGGCCGCCAGGGCGCCGCGCTCGATCTGAAGCGACACGTCGTCCACCACCCAAAGTTCGGCCTCGTAGGCAAAGCGGAGCCCGCGGGCTTCGATGAGCGTGTCGGCATGGGCGGGTTCGAGGGAACTACTGTGCGCCATCTTTCCCAAACACCTCCGGATGGATCAGCCGGGAGAAGAGCTCGGCCGTTTGCGCCACGAACTGGGACGCATGAAGGACAAACATTTCGCGAACGGGATGGACTCGACCGCGGCGAACGGCCCGGATCTCTTTCAGTTCCGACCAGATTGCGACGGGTTCTTCGGCAAAGGGCCCCTTGGCTCCCTGTACCATGTCGATCACCACGTCGGGATCGAGGGTGACCACGGCCTCCTTGCCGATTCGGCCGTAATTGAAGGTGGCGGGCGGGGCTATGGGCCTGCCGCCGGCAATCTCGATCAAACGGGAAAGGTAGCTGCCCCGGGTAGCCGCATAGAGACCGCGCAGGGTTCCGGGCACCCGGTCCACCACACAGAGAACCGAGGGTTTGGGCAAATTCCGTGTGCGGACGGCGACCCTGTCCAGAACGGCCCGAACCTCGCTTTGCAGGCGCCGGGCCTCTCTCTGCCGGCCCACGCCTCGTCCCACGGCATCGATGGCCGTGAAGACATCCTGCAGCGACTGGCTCGGAACCACCAGTGTCGGGATTCCCAGGGCCTGCAGGTGGCTGTCGACGAAGGGAGCCTGGACCTCCGCCATAACCACCAGGTCGGGCGCCAGGCCGGCCACTTCCTCCAGGCTGGCGTTCTGCCAGCCGCCCACCCGAGGCAGAGAGGCCACGCTCGGGGGGTAGAAGCAATAGTCCGAAACGGCGACTACCCGATCGAAGGCTCCCACCCCCTCCAATATGTCGGTGGCGTTGGGGGACAGAGAGATGATACGACGGGGATTGCCCGGGTCAACGCCTGGTTCTTCAGAGTCGGATGAGCCCCGAGGGCCACCGGTGCCCGGCCGCTGGCAGGACCACAGGCATGAGGATCCCAGCAGAAGCAGGCTCAGGCAGGCCAGTCGCCCAAGCCACGGTCTTGTCCCGAGACTTGCCCACGAATTGACGCGAATTCCTCGGTGGGCCAACGGCACCCCGTCCGTCCCGTGCACGGAAAACCGACTCATCTCCTACCTCAACTTCCAAAACGCGCCCGATTCATGCCGAGGCCTCCCTCATGCACCAAAACGGGAAACGGCATTTGAAAATGAATCTGGAATCCGGTGAGAGAAGGCGGGAAAAGAGGAGTGGCACCATCGCTCTCATGCGAAGCGACACAGCAGTGGAGCGCGGTCCAGGCAGGTCTCCTGACTCGCAGGTCACGGCGTTTCAGACGGCCTTCCCGTTATCGGAAACAACAGTGGCCATTTGCAGTGCTGAAACACTCGCTGCTTACAGTGGCGCGACCGTGCGGGAATTGCACCCGCTTCCCTTTTCACTCGCAGGACTGCCGCGAGCACCTGGCACTCACCGCGGCAAATGCTAGCAAACCGGCAAGCCCGGGTCAATTTTCCGACGGTGAAGTGCTTCCCGGGGCGAAGGCGCCCGGAACCTGCTGCGTGGTTTTGGAGCAGCAAGCGAGACCGGGTCAGCGCCGGGAATCGGTATTTATTTTTAACATCGATGCACAGGATGCACAGGATTAACAGGATGAAAGGTCGCTGCGCAAGGTGCTGACCGGCGAGATGATCCGACGCGGGGTTGCGGATACCCGGAATCACTGGACACCGGGTTCCTCAAAAAAATCCTGTGCATCCTGTGCATCGATGTAAATTACTCAATCAAATGATCCCCGGAATTCAGGACGCCAGACTCCGGAAACCAAATTCAGTTGATCCTCTGCATCGATGTAACTGATCCCTGTAGCTCACGAAGCTGCGGGGTGCTCGCCGCCGGCTCAACCGCGGGCTTCGCCTTGGTCGACGCCTGCACAGGGCTCCTTGCCCGAGAGCCGGGCGCAGTGTAAACCGGGTCTCTGCGCCCAGGGAGAAAACACTTGACGCCTGTTTTGGCGCGTTGCTACGATTTGACCATTGGTCCCAAGGTGCTCGGATCCGAGCCAAAAGGGAAGCGGGTGCAATTCCCGCACGGTCGCGCCACTGTGATCAGCGAGCTCGCCGGCAAAGCAGGCCACTGTTGCTTCAGGCAATGGGAAGGCAGCCGGCCGGGCGTCCCAGCTGTCAGTCAGGAGACCTGCCTTGGGGTTGACGAGGCACGCTGCGCACGAGAGCGGCTGGGTCGAACATGCACACCGGTTTTCCGCACCACCCATCCGGGCAATTCTTTTCCGTCCGCCTTTCACCTGCAGCCCTGCCTGCCAAAATACTGCCTGAGGTCCGCGCTCGACTGTTCAGGCCAATGACGATCCATTACCGGATGCGCCCTGAGCATCCCGGGAAGCGCGGTGAGATTCCGCCACTGCCCCAGCAACTGTAAGCGGCAACGAAATCCGTCTGAACGCCACTGCCGAAGGGTGGGAAGGCACGGAGAGTAGGCCCCTACCGGCCGCAAGTCAGGAGACCGGCTCAGGGAAGCTTCCTGAACACCTCCTTGGGGGAGGAGAAAGGACCTGCCAAATGCAGTTCACGACCCGAAAGTTGACGCTGGCCTTGTGCCTCGTCGCCTGCTGTGCCTTACTGGCCGCCGAGGCCGTTGAAGCAGCCTCGATCAGCGGAACCATCACCGATCCCCAACAATCCCTGGTGCCCAACGCCCTGGTCACGCTCCATGACCGTTCCAGCGGCCTGCGCCTGAGAGTCACCACCGATACCTCCGGAGGTTTCAATTTTCGGACTCTGCGTCCCGGGGAGTACATCCTGGAAGTCGAGTCCCGGGGATTTGCTTCCGTTTCCCTGACCGGTCTGCAAGTCGGAGCGGATCAGGAGCTGGTGCGGGACATTGTCCTGCAGTTGGCGGTGCGCCGGGAGGAAGTCGTGGTCACGGCCTCCGGAAGACCCCAGTCGGTCGACGAGGTGTCGAAGGCCCTGACGGTCGTCAACAGCACGGAGATGCGGGAGCGGGGGGAGA
>JAPPFQ010000708.1 GCA_028875135.1 Acidobacteriota bacterium | reverse complement strand
GGTGGCTCGTTCATCCTCGGGCTTTTATTTTTTCTCCCTTGGTGTTTTTGCGGGGGGGGGGGGGGGCGGCGTTGGTTGGTTGAAGTGCGAGAGATAGGAAAAGTTGTGCCGGGTGCTGCATCCGAAGGGAACTGAGCGGTACGCTACGGGAGTGCATGCGGGCGGGACGCCCGCGCTCCCGGGTGGGCCTCCTCCGGATAACAGGACACCGGAATCGCAGAAGTAATCCTGTGCATCCTGTGTATCGATGTAATTTATCGATGTGACTCACACGGCGGCGTGTTCGCTCCCCAGGTCTCCGGCGCCCGCCAAGTCTCGGCCTCTTGACTCCACCGGCCCGCTTCACTAATCTAAACCCATCGAGGACGACCCCACGAGGCCAATTCCATGGCTGCGCTGCTGTTCCGAGCGTCTCTTTTCCGCCTGTCGTTGTTGACTGCCTGCCTGGCTGTGGTACCCGGCGCCATTCTCGCGGCCGCAGATACCGACCCTTACCCAGGCTTCGAGACCCGAATTCTGCCGCTGCTGGAAGCCAGGTGCCAGGCTTGCCACAGTCCGCAAACCCGGCAGGGTGAGCTCGACCTGGGCTCGCTGGAGAGCCTTCTCGAGGGCGGGGCCTCGGGGCCATCGGTCGTTCCGGGATCGGCCGAGCAGAGCCTGCTTTTTCAGAAGGTAGAGTCGGGGGAAATGCCGCTGGGCCAGGATCCGCTGAAACCCGGCGAACTGGAACGCATTCGGCACTGGATCGACCAGGGCGCCCTGGCCGACGGCCAGGATCCCGCGGAGTTCCAGGCCCGAAAGGACCTGAAACCCGCCGTCACCAGCCACGACGTGCTGGTGCCAATCCTGCACGTGCGCTGCCTGATCTGCCACGGCCGCAGAACCCGGGAAGCCGGCCTGGACCTGCGCACCCGCGCCAGCATCCTGAAGGGGGGAAAGTCGGGGCCGGCCATGGTTCCCGGCAAGCCCGAAGAGAGTCTGCTGCTGCAGCGCATCCAGGCCGAGGAGATGCCGCCTCCCAAGGACTATTCCCGGTTCTGCGTCCGCCCCGTCACCTCGCCCGAGCTGGAGAAACTGCGCCGCTGGATTGCCGACGGAGCCCCGGAAGGCTCGCCAAACGGGGCCTCGGGAGCCTCCAAGGGATCCACCGACAAGCAGGAATCCCCGGAGCTCTGGTCCTTGCAGCCGCCCCGAAGGCCTGCCCCTCCCCGTGTCGCCCAAAGCGAGCGGGTCCGGAACCCGATCGACGCCTTTCTGTTGGAAAAGCTGGAGGCCCGCGGGCTCGGCTTCGCTCCCCCGGCCGACCGCCTGGCCCTGATGCGCCGGGCCTACCTGGACCTGGTGGGCCTGCCCCCCACCCCCGACGAGGTCAGGGCCTACCACCGGGACTCCGACCCTCAAGCCTATGAACGGCTGGTCGACCGGCTGCTGGATTCCGCGCACTACGGGGAACGCTGGGGCCGCTACTGGCTGGATGCCGCCGGGTACGCCGACTCGGAAGGAAAGGTCCATGCCGACAATCTGCGGCCCCATGCCTACCGCTACCGGGACTACGTCATCAAGTCCTTCAACGACGACAAGCCCTACGACCGCTTTCTGTTGGAGCAGATCGCGGGCGACGAGCTGGTGGACTACCGAAAGCTCGATTCCCTGACTCCGGATGAGGTGGAACCGCTGATCGCCACCGGCTTCCTGCGCATGGCGCCCGACGGCACCTGGTCCGGGGCCCAGAACTTCGTCCCCGAGCGGCTGGACGTGGTGGCCGACCAGGTCGAGGTGCTGAGCTCGACGGTGATGGGCCTGACCCTGGCCTGCGCCCGCTGCCACGATCATAAGTACGACCCGCTCCCCCAGCGCGACTTCTATCGCTTCAGCGCCATCCTGCGCTCGGCCTACGATCCCTACGACTGGCTGATCCCCCAGGAGCCTCTGCTGGCGCCGGCCGGTGGCCCCTTCCCCAAACGGCTGCTGCGTTACGGATCGGAGGAAGAACTTCGGGAGGTGAAGCGGAACAACGGTCCGGTGGAGCAGGAGATCAAGCGTCTGAAGCGTTCTCTGGAAGAAAAGGCGGCCCCCTTCAGGGAGCGACTGCTGCGGGAAAAGAGGGAAAAGATTCCGGAAGCATTGCGGGCGGACGTGGAGGCTGCCGCGAAGGTCTCCGAGGACGATCGCAGCGAACTGCAGAAATACCTGGTGGAAGCCTTCCGGGAGTTTCTCACGGTGGAAGCCGGCGAGTTGGAGAAGCGCTTCGAGGAGTATCGAGAAGAGGCGGGCAAGGTCAACGAAGCGGTGAAGAAGGCCGAAAAGAAGCTGCGGCGCCATCCATCCATCCGGGCCCTGTTCGACATGCCGGGGAAACCCACGCCGAACTACCTGCTGGTTCGGGGGGAGCATACCCGCCCCGGCGATTTCGTCGATCCCGGGATCCCTTCGGCGCTTCAGGCGCAAACTCGACCCTACCGCATCGCCAAGCCCGAATGGAGCAGCGGACGGCGTCTGGCCCTGGCCAGGTGGCTGGGACAACCCGATCATCCCCTGACGGCCCGGGTGATGGTGAACCGCATCTGGCAACATCACTTCGGCAGGGGCCTGGTGGCCACGCCCGGCAACTTCGGCAAGCTGGGGGCCGCCCCTTCCCATCCCGAACTGCTGGACTGGCTGGCCACCGAGTTCGTCGAGCGAGGATGGAGCGTCAAGGCCATGCACCGGCTGATCATGACCTCCAGCGCCTACCGGCAGGCCTCGGCCAGCCCGGGCGAGGAGGCGGCCAACGGCCATTCGGACAACTCCCTGCTCTCCCGATTTCCCCTGCAACGGCTGGATGCGGAAGCCTTGCGCGACTCGATCCTGAAGATCTCCGGCCGGCTGGACCCCACGCCCTTCGGACCGGCGGATGAGGTCGAGGTCCAGGAAGACGGGGAGGTCACCAGCCAGTGCACCTCGGCCGGTTGCCGGCGCAGCGTCTACATGCTGCAGCGGCGCACTACCCCGCTGACCATGCTGGACACCTTCGACGCCCCCCAGCTCAACCCCAACTGCGTCAAGCGCTCCCAGTCGATGGTCACTTCCCAGGCGCTGCAACTCTGGAACAGCCAACTGGCCCGCAAGAGCGCCCGCCACTTCGCGGGCCGGGTCATCGACGCCGTGGGCAGCGACCTGGAGAGACAGGTGGAGCAGGTCTACCTGGCCGCCTTGTCCCGCTGGCCCACCGCGCCCGAGAAAGCGGCGGCACTTGAGGAGATCGGGCAAGTGGACCGGCACTGGGCCGAGCACCTGGAGAGCCACACGCCGGCCGAGCCCAAGCGGTCGCGGGCCCGCTGGTTGGCCCTGTCCACTTTTTGTCACGCCATGCTGAACTCGGCGGAATTCATGTTCTATTGAGTCTTTTGCAAAATTCCGCAGGGAGAATGAATAGGGCGCTGCACGACGAACTTTGCTAAAGGCTCTATTGAGCGAGGAAACCATGAGACCTGGGGAACCAACCCGTTTGGAGTCGAACCTTCCGAGCCGGGAGTCCGCGGAAGCGACGACACCGCTGCCTTCCCGCAGGGAGCTGTTTTCCAGCCTGGGCAACGGATTCATGGGAGGAGCCCTGGCCTACCTGCTGGGAAGGGACCTCTTGTCCGCCCCTCCGCTGCTGGCCGACAGCGGTCAGCCGCCCGACCTGAAACCCCGGAGGCCTCACTACGAACCGCGGGCCAAGTCGGTGATCCACCTCTTCATGAACGGCGGCCCCAGCCAGATCGATCTGTTCGACCCCAAGCCCCTGCTGAAGAAGTACGAGGGGCAGCCGCCGGGCCGCGACCTGACCAATGACGTGGAACAGATCGCCTCGATCGGCACCCTGATGCCCTCCCCCTTCGAGTTCAAGAAACGGGGTCAGTGCGGCATGGAGTTATCGGAACTCCTTCCCTTCCTGTCCCGCAAGGTGGACGACATCGCCCTGGTTCGTTCCATGTTCACCAAGCACTTCAACCATGAGCCCGCCATTTTCCTCATGCAGTCGGGACGGACCATCGTGGGACGCCCCAGCCTGGGATCCTGGGTGGTCTACGGTCTGGGCAGCGAGAACCAGAATCTCCCCGCCTACGTGGTGCTGGACGACCCCAAGATGCTCCCGGTGAACGGCACTCAGAACTGGCAGGCGGGATGGCTGCCGCCCATCTACCAGGGAACCCGTTTGAAATCGCAGGGCTCGCCCCTGCTCAACCTTCAGCCCAAGGAGGAATTTCCCGGTCCGGTGTTGAACATGGCCCGGTCGATCCTCACCCGGCTGGACCGGAGCCACCTGCACCGACACCCGGGCCAGCCGGAGCTGCAGGCTCGCATCACCAATTACGAACTGGCCGCCCGCATGCAGATCGCCGCCAGCGACGCCCTGGATCTCTCCCGGGAGAGCCCGGCCACGCACGAGATGTATGGCCTGAACGACGAGGCCACGGCTTCCTACGGGCGGCGCTGCCTGATGGCCCGCCGGCTGGTGGAACGAGGAGTGCGCATGGTCCAGCTCTACATCGAGGAGCAGATCTGGGACCAGCACCAGAACCTGACGGGGGGTCTGCGTTACGCCTGCGGCAAGACCGACAAGCCCGTTCACGCCCTGCTGACCGACCTGAAGCAGCGAGGCCTGTGGGACAGCACCCTGGTGGTGTGGGGCGGTGAGTTCGGGCGACTGCCTCTTTCCCAGCATCCCGACAAGCAGGCGGGCCGGGATCACGGACCGCCCGGATTCAGCGTCTGGCTGGCGGGCGCCGGGATCAAGGGGGGAACGGTCTACGGCGGCACCGACGAGCTGGGCCACCGCGCCGTCGACAACCCGGTCAGCGTGCATGACCTGCACGCCACCATCCTGCACCTGCTGGGAATGAACCACCGCGACCTGGTCTACCGGCGCGAAGGCCGCAGCGAGCGCCTCACCGACGAGTTTCCGGCGCGGGTGGTGAAGGGGATACTGACGTGAGTTGAGGCGCGTAGGCGGCGACAGCGGGTGACCGTGAGGTGGGGCGGCGTCGTTCGGGAAACGGTGTGCGTTGTGTGACTCGGCACTTGATTCGCCGCATTCGCGGCTGGGTTGGCGCGGGGCTCATACGACCCCGGGTTGCCACCCGGGGCTACCCTGAGACGCTGCTTCGCAGCTCTATAAGGATGGCCTGTAGTAAGCGTTTCCGTGGCCTACCCACTCCAACCGCAGCTTCGCAGCTCTCCCATAACCCACGTCACTGCGGACGGACAGGTCTTTTTTATTTACTTCTCCGGGCTTCGAGTTTGGGTGCAATGACGCGGCGGGAATCATCTCCGGTGATTGATTTCAAACACGTCAGGGTGCGAACAGCGCGGAATCTTCTTCTTCCGCTGTCGGCTTTGCTCCTGTTCTTGTCAATCGGCGCGGTGGCCGTCGGCGCGGCGCAGGATTCGACCGGGGCGGACTCCACCGTCCGCATTTCCAAGGTCAGCTTTCTGATTCACCCGGTCTGCTGGGACCTGGCCCTGGCGGAAGGGGGACGGATGCGACCCGATTTCCTCTACCGGTCCTTCACCTATCGGGGGGGCGCCTGGTACAGCAAGCAGGAGTTCTACGAGATCCTGGAGTGGGAGCGGCGGGTCAATCGAAAACAGAAGGAATACATCCGGGCCATGGGTCCGGACGAGGCGCTGATCATCTACCCCATCGGAAACCGGCCGGCCATGCAGTCCCTGGAGAAGGAAGGGCTGCAGCGGCTGGGGCGCCGCTGTGTGATCGTCCGCTCGGAGAGCCCTTCGGCCAACCACAAGGTGGACTACCGCCAACTGCTCCCCGACGCGGTGAAGATCGAGCTGCTGGACGATCTGCTGGAGGC
>JAPPFQ010000026.1 GCA_028875135.1 Acidobacteriota bacterium | reverse complement strand
CATCCGCACCGGCCTTTTCGGCATTCCCGGCCATGTCAATGGATATCTTGTAGCCGCCGATCACTCCCGCCATCACCGGCATCTGCTGCCGGGCCCCGGCCACGGCGGCGGCGACCACCTCGCGGTGCTCATGCAGGCTCAGCTTCCAGCCTTCGCCATAGCCGCCTCCGACCACCACCGTCAGACGATCCCTTTCGGCGTGGTAGGCCACGTTGCGGCGAAGGCCTTCCACGTCCACCGAGTAGTCGGAGTGAAACGGAGTGGGCAGGTAATTGTGGGGACCGTCCAGGGCCTTGATCAGCTCCTCCGCGGAACCCCAGCTCCGGCCGGGTGAGGTGGGCGGCTGACGGCAACCCCAGGGAAGAGCAAGGCTCCCCAGGGCCAGTACGCCCGTTTGGCAAAGACTTCTTCGGGAAACCTGCCGCTCTGAAGCCGGCTTCGATGGTGGTGGCTTGCTCTTCAGTGCTTTTCCTTTGGATTGGTGGGGCGCGGACGCCCGGGCTTGTGGGACCGAAAAAGGCGCGCCAGCTACGCCAGAATCGGTTTCACCACCTTGCCGTGCACGTCGGTCAGTCGGAAATGACGCCCCTGGAACTTGTAGGTCAAGCGGGTGTGATCGATTCCCAGGCAGTGCAGGATGGTGGCATGGAGGTCGTGGATGTGAACGGGATCGCGGACGATGTTGTAGCTGTAGTCGTCCGTTTCGCCATAAGTGGTCCCCGGCTTGATGCCTCCTCCCGCCATCCAGATGGTAAAGCAGCGTGGATGGTGATCGCGTCCGTAGTCGTCGTCCGTGAGCTTTCCCTGGCAGTAGACGGTGCGGCCGAACTCGCCGCCCCAGATCACCAGCGTGTCCTCCAGCAATCCGCGTTCCTTCAGGTCCTGGATCAGGGCCGCCGAGGGCTGGTCGGTATCCAGGGCCTGTCCCTTGATCTGCTCGGGGAGCTTGGAATGCTGGTCCCAGCCGCGATGGAAAAGCTGAACGAAACGCACGCCGCGTTCCACCAGCCGCCTGGCCAGCAGACAGTTGGCGGCGTAGGTCCCCGGCTTTCGGGAGGCCGGGCCGTAGAGCTCGAAGGTCCTCTCCGGCTCACTCGACAGGTCCATCAGGTCCGGCACCGAGGTCTGCATCCGATAGGCCATCTCGTACTGGGCGATGCGGGTGGAGATTTCCGGATCTCCGAAATCCTTCAGCTTCAACTGGTTGAGGCGGGAGAGGTCGTCCAGGAAGCGGCGGCGTCCGGCGGACGAGAGTCCCGCAGGATTGGAGAGGTAGAGCACCGGATCGCCCACCGAGCGAAACTTGACTCCCTGGTACCGGGTGGGAAGGAAGCCGCTGCCCCACAAGCGATCGTAGAGGGGCTGGCTGTCCGACTTGCCGGTCCCCTGGGAGATCATGGCCACAAAGGTGGGCAGGTCCCGGTTCTGACTTCCCAGCCCATAGGAGAGCCAGGCTCCGATGCTGGGGCGGCCGGCCAACTGGGCGCCGGTCTGGAAAAAGGTAATGGCCGGGTCGTGGTTGATGGCCTCGGTATGCATGGTCCGAATGAAGCACAGCTCATCGGCGACCTTGGCGGTATGGGACATGATTTCGCTGACCCAGGCTCCCGATTGGCCATTCTGTTTGAACTTGAAGATCGAGGGGGCGATGGGCAGGCTGTCCTGGGTGGCGGTCATCCCGGTGAGCCGCTGGCCCTTGCGCACCGAATCGGGCAGTTGCTGGGCGCGGCGCTCCTGCAGCCCCGGCTTGTGGTCGAACAGGTCCATTTGAGCGGGAGCCCCCGACTGGAACAGGTAGATCACTCGCTTGGCCTTGGGGGCAAAGTGAGGAAGCTCCGGAAGCCCTGTCTCACCGGGAAGCGGCTGGAGAGCGGACCCGTCCGGTCCGGCCGCGGCCGCGTCTCCTTCCAGCAGCGATGCCAGGGCGGCTGTCCCCAGTCCCCAACTGGAGAGACCGAAAAAGTGGCGGCGGGTGAGCAGAAGCTGGCTTTCCAGGAAGGGATTCATGGCTCACTCCTTGGTGATGGTTTCATCGAGATTCAAGATCAGGCTGGCGACGGCCGTGTAGGCGGCCACCTCTCGGGGGTCCAGGCCCTTGGGAACCGGGGATTCTCCGGTGTTTAACAGCTCCCCGGCCGCCTTGCGGTTGGAACGATAGGAAGCCAGGTGGGCTTCCAGGCTCTCCAGCAGGATCTTTCCTTCCTCGGCAGTCGGGGGGCGAGCGGTGGCCAGTCGAAAGGCCCGGGCAATCCGGTCCGAGTGGGATCGGCTCTCCGGTTCGCCCAGCACCCGCTGGGCCAGCCCGCGCGCGGCCTCCACGAAGGTGACGTCGTTCATCAGGTTGAGCGCCTGCAGGGGGGTGTTGGTCCGGCTGACTCGCACGGTGCACATCTCGCGGGCGGCGGCGTCGAAATTCAGCATGGAGGGCGGTGCGATGGTGCGCTTCCAGAAGGTGTAGAGACTCCTGCGGTAGAGATCTTCCCCGGTGCTCTGGTTGTAGGCGATATCCCCGGCCAGTTCCTCCCAGAGCCCAGCCGGCTGATAGGGCTTCACCGAAGGGCCTCCCAGCTTTTCCACCAGCAGTCCCCCCACGAACAGGGGCTGGTCCCGAATGGCCTGGGCCGAGAGCCTCTGGCGGGAACCTCGCGCCAGCAGGAGATTTTCCGGATCCCTGGCCAGCAGTTCCGGGGCGGCCCGGGAGGATTGGCGATAGGTGGCGCTCATGACCAGGGTCTTTTGCAGGGCCTTGAGGTCCCAGCCGGAACTCACGAACTCGCTGGCCAGCCAGTCCAGCAGGGCGGGGTGAGTCGGCCGCTCGCCCTGGGAGCCGAAGTCCTCGACGGTTCGAACCAGTCCCTGGCCGAAGAGCCTCTGCCAGTAACGGTTGACCACCACTCGGGGAGTCAGGGGGTTGCCGGGATGGACCAGCCAGCGCGCCAGGTCCAGGCGATTGCGGATCTTTCCGTTGGCTCCGCCGCCGAGGACTTCCGGAACGCCGGGACTCACCTTGTCGCCGGGCTGGTCGTAGGCGCCTCGCAGCAGCATGAAGGTTTCCCGCGGCTCCTCCCGCTCCTGCATCACCATGGTGGTGGGAACCGTCTCCAAGAGAGCGGCTATCTGCTTCTGGAGGTCGAGAATCCGCCGGTGGGCTTGGCGCACCCGCTTGGGAGCGTGTTTTTGCAGGAAGTAGGCGCGGAGCTTGTCGGTCTCGGCCGGGTTTCTCCGATCCAACGGTTTCCTTGTGATGTCGTTGATTGCCGTCGATGTGGCGACCACCTTCACCTCGTCCGGCGGGAGAGCCCGATCGTAGACTCTCACTTCGTCGATCAGACCGTGGAAACGACTTCCGGCTCCTCCCCCCGAACCGATGCGAAAGGGCTCCTGGTTCTCGAAGGTGAGGTTCAGGTCATCCACCAGCACCTTGAATTTCTCCGGCTTGCCGTCGACGTAGATCCTGATCGCCTTGGAGGTGCGGGAACCGTCGTAGGTCACCATGACGTGGTGCCATTGATTGGGGGCCAGAGTCCTCTCGGTTTCGACCCGGATGGAGTCGTCCAGCCAGCGCACCACCAGGTTGACGTGGATCTTGCCTTCCAGCAGGGCCACCCGATAGCCCTTTTCCTTCTCCAGCTCCAGCGTCCGCGAGACGATGGCCCCGCCCTGCTCGCCCTCGGGGTAGATCCAGGCCCCCAGCGAGAAACGGTCGTAGAAGCCGAAGTTGCCGAGGTCTCCGGCGTCGATGAAGCGGCGGCCGTCGAAACCGGCGGCCTGGCCGATCTTGCCCCGGGTGAATTCCGGCCGGCCGTCCTTGAACCCGGTCCTGGACTTGTCCCCCTTGGCCGATGCCGGGAGGGGACGCCGCCAACCGCGAGCCTTTCCGTCCAGCGGGAAGTGCCCCAACAGTCCTTCCGCAATGGACCAGTGGAGCGGCCGGCGCTTCCTGAAGGAGGCCTCCCACTGTTTTTGGGCCCGGTCCAGCTCCGGTTCCAGAGCCTTGAAGTCCCGGGCGGCCTGCTCCAGTTTCCCCTGCAGGCCGGCAAGCTGCTTCTGTTGCGGGCGGGTGGGCGCCTTGATCATCGGAGGGGAATTGCCGTACTTGTAGACCTTGCCGCGCTCGGGGATGTTGTTGAAGAAGGCGAAGGTTCGATAAAACTCCTTCTGGCTGAAGGGGTCGTACTTGTGATCGTGGCAGCGGGCGCACCCCAGAGTGAGGCCCAGCCAGACGGTGGCGGTGGTCTCCACCCGGTCCACCACGTACTCGACGGCAAACTCGTCCGCGATGATGCCGCCCTCGCCGTTGCCGCGATGGTTGCGGTTGAATCCGGTGGCGATCCGCTGTTCCAGGGTGGGTTGGGGGAGCATGTCCCCGGCCAGTTGCTCCACGGTGAAGCGATCGAAGGGCATGTTGGCGTTGAAGGCCTCGATCACCCAGTCCCGCCAGCGCCACATGGTCCGTTCCCCGTCGGTCTGGTAGCCGTTACTGTCGGCGTACCGGGCCGCGTCCAGCCAGCCCAGGGCCATGTGCTCGCCGTAGCGGGGGGACCGCAGCAGGCGGTCCACCACCTTCTCGTAGGCCTGGGGAGAATCGTCGGCCAGAAAGGCATCCACCTCTTCCGGCGTGGGGGGCAGCCCGGTCAGGTCCAGCGTGACCCGGCGAATGAGCACCGTCTTGTCCGCCTGGGCGGAGGGGGTCAACTGCTCCTTCCGCAGTCGGTCCAGCACGAAGAAATCGATCGGGTTGCGGGTCCAGCCCTCGCCGGCAACCTTGGGCAGCGAAGGACGCTCCGGGGGGATAAAGGACCAGTGACGTTGCCACCGGGCCCCCTGCTCGATCCACAGGCGGATGAGCTCGATCTCCTTGTCGTTCAGCTCGAGCCCGGAGTAGGCCGGGGGCATGCGGAGGGCCTCCTCCCCGGCGGTGATTCGCTTGAACATCTCGCTCCGCTCCGGATGGCCGGGGACAATGGCCCGGTATCCGCCCAGGTCGGCGAAGGTTCCCTCCCTGGTGTCGAAGCGCAGCTCGGTGAGACGGGCTGCCTCGTCGGGCCCGTGGCAGGCGTAGCAGCGGTCGGTCAGGAGAGGGCGGATGTCGCGGTCGAATTCAATCGCCGGCTGCTCGGGACCTTGCGCCCAGGCTCCCGTTCCCGCCCCCAGGATCAGGCACGACACCATCCCGCAAAACCACCCCAGCCTCAAGTTAGCCTTCCTTCTCATGGACTGACCTCTTTAATACCATTCCGTCCGTCCGGGCTTCCCGGGTTCTTCCAGCCTTCCCCACCGCTACGGGTGCGGTCATAGTCGCATCCCGGCCCCGGTAAGGCGCAAAAGCCCCTGGCGTTGATCCTTAAGTCTAGCGCTCTCGCTGGGCTCCCTCAACCCCAAATTGGGCGCGGATGATGCTCCATGGCCGCTGCGGTTGACTCCCCCCGGCGAGCGTGCTAGGTTCACAGCGCCTTTCCGGAAGCCGGCGCGCATCGTTGCAAGAGTCAGCCTCGCAGTCCACCCGCAACGGGGGATCCGTGCCGACTCTGTGCGCCACCGCCCTCCGAGCCTGCTCCACCCGAAATCAAGAGGAGAGTGCCAAGCCATGGAAAATGCCAACAAATTGAAGCAGAAGCTGCAGCAGGGTCAGTTCTGCCTGGGGGCGGGGATCAGCTTCAACGACGCGGCCATCACCGAAGCCCTCTGCCAGGTCTACGATTTCGCCTGGATCGATACCGAGCACAACGGCATGACCCTGGAGAGGGTCGAGGGCCACATCGTGGCCACCCGGGTCACCGGAGCCACTGCGCTGGTGCGGGTCCCCTGGAACGATCCGGTTCTGGTCAAGCCGGTTCTGGAC
>JAPPFQ010000010.1 GCA_028875135.1 Acidobacteriota bacterium | reverse complement strand
CGGCCCTGGAACGGGTGTGGGGATCGAAAATTTTCACAATTAACATCGATGCACAGGATGCACAGGATTAACAGGACGAGAGCTTCCTGCACCAGAAGGCAGCTCGGGCGATGATCCGGTGCGGACTTACTATGCAAATAGTCTCTGAGCCTTATGCAAAATTCGGCAGCGGGGCGTTTACCGGAAATGTCCACAAAAGGCACAAAATCATAATTTGTGACTTTTGTGCTTTTTGTGGTTAGACAGCATTTTTCACCAGGTCGCACCCGATCTGGTAGCATCCCCATTGATTCTGGCCCCACCCTCAACCCCCCTATGCCATGACCTCAAACGGAAGCGCCCTGGCCCGGCTCAAGGAACTGGCCCTGGTTTTCCTGAAGCTGGGAATCCTGGGCTTCGGGGGGCCGGCGGCTCACATCGCCATGATGGAAGAGGAGGTGGTGGCGCGGCGCGGTTGGCTGACGCGGCAGCGCTTCCTGGATCTCTTGGGCGCCACCAACCTGATTCCCGGACCCAACTCGACCGAGATGGCCATCCATGTCGGCTATGTCAGGGCCGGTTGGAGCGGCTTGGCGGTGGCGGGGATCTGCTTCATTCTGCCTGCCGTGGGCTTGACGGCCGGCCTGGCCTGGATATACGTCCACTATGGCCAACTTCCCCAGGTCGCGCCCTGGCTGTTGGGGATCAAGCCGGCCGTGGTGGCCATCATCGCCGTTTCCGTCTGGCGGCTGGGGAACAAGGCCTGCAAGACCTGGTCGCTGGGGGCCATCGGCGCCGCCGTGCTGGCAGCTTCCCTGCTGCAGTTCAACGAGGTGGCCGCGCTGTTGCTGGGGGGCGTGGCCGGCATGCTCTGGTTGCGGGTGCCGGAGGCGGTTCGTTCTCGGCGGGGAAGGATTGTTTCGGTGGTTGCCGGAGCCTTGTTGGGCCAATGGCTGGTCAAAAAGACCGGGGTGCTGCTGGCAGCCGCGGTGGGTGCCGGCGGGGCGGGAGCGGCCTCGGCCTCGTTGTGGAAGCTGGGCCTCTTCTTCCTGAAAGTGGGCGCCGTGCTCTACGGTAGCGGTTACGTTCTGGTCGCTTTTCTGCAGGGCGGCCTGGTTCACGAGTATGGCTGGCTGACCCAGCAGCAGCTTCTGGACGCCATTGCCATCGGTCAGTTCACCCCCGGACCCGTCCTGTCCACAGCCACCTTCATCGGCTATATGATCGCCGGAGCCGGAGGCGCGGCAGTGGCGACCACCGCCATTTTCGCTCCCTCCTTCCTCTTTGTCGCCCTGGTCAATCCGTGGGTTCCCCGCCTGCGAAAGTCCCCCTGGACGGCTGCCTTTCTGGATGCGGTCAACGTCAGCGCCGTGGCGCTGATGGCGGCCGTCACCGTGAAGCTGGGCCAGGCCACTCTCACCGCCTGGCCGGCCTGGCTCATCGCCGTGGCGGCCACCCTGATCGGTCTGCGCTGGAAAGTCAACCTGGCCTGGGTCGTGGTCGGGGGCGGAGTCCTGGGCTGGCTGCTGTCCCTGTTCGCCCATTGACCGGCCCGCCCGCAACCGGCGTGTTCCCTCCTTCGTCCTGTCCACATAACCGTTGACAGAATATTTAGCCTTATCTAAACTTTATTTTAAGCTTGCAAAAGCTTGGGTGAACAGGCGGGCAATCATGCTTCCGAGGAAGAGATTCGGCCCGGTGGCTCCAGGAGGACAGGGGGATGCGGCGGAGTGTCCCAGGCAGACGTTTCACCGGTGCTTCCCGGCAATCCTCTTGCCGGCGGAGCCTCCTGCCGCCCGCCATGGCATTGGCGCAATTCCGGGCGATGGCCTGTTCGATCCTCCTGGGAATCCTGTTGATTCTTGCCGTTCCCCGGCAGGCCGGGGCCCAGGCTACGGCGCAACTGAGCGGAACGGTGGTCGATCCGCTGGGAGCAGCCGTCTCCGGAGCCGAGGTTCGCTTGACCAACCTCCTGACCGGCTTTGAGCGCCAGACCGCTACCCGATCGGATGGCTCCTTTCAGATCCTCAACGTTCCCTTCCAGACCTATGAGCTGCAAGTAAGCCATTCCGGCTTCGCCACCCACACCCAGGCCGTCCAGCTTCGCTCCAGCATTCCGGTCCTCATCCCGGTCCAGCTATCCCTGGCGACTCGGAAAGAGGCCATTGAGATCTCTCTGGTGGAGCGAATCACGCTGATCGATACCGAGGCCACCGGGACCCGCACCGAGCTAAACCGCACCCTCATCGAGCAGATGCCCGTCCAGGCCGGGGCCCGCGGACTGGAAGGGATCCTGCTCAACTTCCCCGGCTTCGCGGCCAACGCCAACGGAGCCGTTCATCCCCGGGGAGCTCACAACCAGATGAGCTATGTGATCGACGGCATGCCGATCAGCGATCAATTCACCGGATCGTTTGCGACCTCCATCGACCCATCCATGGTGCAGTCCCTCGAGCTCCACACCGGGGATATTCCGCCGGACTACGGCAGCAAGGTTTCGGGAGTGGCCAACATCACCACCCATTCCGGATTCGACGGGGGAGGCGATCTTTTCGGGATGCTCGAGCTCGGAGCCGGACAGTTCGATACCGGCTCGGCGATCCTGCAGCTGGGCGGGGCCGGGGAAAAGGTGGGTTACTTCGGCTCGGTGTCCGCGGTGAAGAGCAACCGCTTCCTCGACAGCCCCTCCCTCGACAATCTCCACAACGGCGGCAACGCCGAGCGCGGCTTCCTGCGGCTGGACTACCACGCCACCCCCAAGGACAGTCTTCGGCTGAGCCTGCTGGCGGGGCGTTCATCCTTCCAGTTGGCCAACTTGAGGTCCCAGCACCGGAACGGCCAGCAACAGAGGCGCCACCTGCGCGACGCGGCGGTTTCACTGGGCTGGGTCCGCCTGATCTCTCCCTCGACCACCTTCGATTCCACCACCTCCTACCGAGCCGCGGTGGCCCAACTCTTTCCCAGCGCGGGAGACACCCCGGTGACGGCCTCGCTGGCCCGGCGCCTGTCGACCTTCTCCAGCTTCAACCGCTTCAACCTCCTGCGCGGCCGGCATCATTGGAAAGTCGGCTTCGACTACCAGTATTTTCCGGTCAGCGAGAACTTCTTCTTCGGAATCACCGACCCTCGCTTCAACCATCCCGGGTCGCAGGACTTCAACCCCAACCTGGTTCCTTTCGACCTCACCCGAGGGGGGCACTGGTTCCGGTTTTCCGACAAGGGCGCCGGCCAGCTACAGACTGTCTTTCTACAGGACCGCATCAAGCTGGGCCGGTTCCAGCTCAACCTGGGCGGGCGCTACGACCGCTACCGTTTCCTGACGGTTGGATCTCAGCTCCAACCCCGCCTGGGCGTGGCCTACCATCTCAGAGAAACCGGAACCGTGCTGCGGGCTTCCTACAATCGGAACTACCAGACTCCGCCCAACGAAAATCTGCTGCTGTCCAACTCGGATGCGGCCGGACGTCTGGCCCCTCCGGACGTGAGGCGCGACCTCAGCGGCGGAGTCATCCTGATCGGCCCCCAGCGCCAGAACGTCTACGAGGTGGGGGTGCAGCAGAGGCTGGCCGACCGGGCCAGCCTGAACGCCGTGTATTTCCACAAGGATTCCCGGGATCTGCAGGACAACGACAACTTCCTCAATACCGGAATCATCTTCCCCACCTCGCTGGCCCGCTCCAACGTCAATGGATTCGAAACCCGGCTCACCCTTCCCGAAATTCGCCGTTTCAGCGGCTCGGTCAGCACCACCCACTATCACGTGGTGGTCACCCCTCCCTTTACCGGCGGGCTCTTCCTGGGCAATGCAGCGCTGGACCTCTTGAGCGAGGGGCCCTTCGTGATCGACCACGACCAGAAACTGGCGGTCAGCGGCCTGCTGACCTACCGCCCGCGCCGGAACTGGTGGACGAGCTGGCAGGTTCGCTACGACAGCGGACTGGTGCCCAATCCTTCCGACCCGGACCAGGTGGCTCGCGATCCGGACTACTTCGACCAACTGCCCCTGGTCAACCTGACCTCGGACCCTCCTCGGGTCAATGCCAGGACCATCCTGGATGCAACCGTCGGATACCGGCATATTCGCGGCGACCGCCGGGTCTGGGACCTGGTTTTCCAGGCGGGCAACCTGACCAATCGGACGGCGCTCTACAACTTCCAATCCGTCTTTGTGGGGACCCGGGTGGTGCAGCCCCGCACCCTGAGCGCCAAAGTCCGCTGGTACTGGTAACTCCGGCACGGCAGCGCATCGATACATATATAATGGTCCCCGTCATATATCCGGCGGCCCGGCGGACATGCGGGTCGCCCCTCCTCGGAAGGGAGCCTCGCTCATGAGCACACCCCCCTACGATCCCAGCTTCCTGCAGGACCTCCAGTGGCGCTGCATCGGCCCCCCGCGCGGCGGCCGGGTGGTGGCCGTGGCGGGTGACCCGGTGGACCCCATGACCGCCTATTTCGGCGCCGTGGCCGGTGGAGTATGGAAGACCACCGACGGGGGCACCTACTGGGAAAACGTCTCCGACGGATTCCTGAACACCTCCTCCATCGGCGCCCTGGCAGTGGCTCCCTCCGACCCCAACGTCATCTATGCCGGCACCGGCGAAACCACCATCCGCCTGGACGTTTCCTACGGGGACGGGGTCTACAAGTCCACCGACGCCGGCAAGACCTGGACCCACCTGGGACTGGAGGAGACCCGCCATATCGGCGAGATCCGCGTCCATCCCAACGATCCCGACCTGGTCTACGTGGCGGCCCTGGGCCATGCCTTCGGCCCCAACCCGGAGCGGGGCGTCTACCGCTCCAGGGACGGCGGCCGCAACTGGGAGAAGGTGCTCTACCGCAGCCCCAAGGCCGGTGCGGTGGATCTGGCCATGGATCCCAACAACCCCCGTCTGCTCTACGCCGCCACCTGGGAGACCTACCGTAATTTCTGGTCCCTCTCCAGCGGGGGACCCGACAGCGGCCTCTTCAAGTCCACCGACGGAGGCGACACCTGGACCGAGATCAGCGACAACCAGGGCCTGCCCAAGGGGATCAAGGGCAAGATCGGCGTGGCCGTCTCGCCGGCGCAGGCGGACCGGGTCTGGGCCATCGTGGAATCGGAGCAGGAAGGGCTCTACCGGTCGGATGACGGCGGACAGCAATGGCAGCGGGTCAGCGACAACCGCGACCTGATCCACCGGCCCTGGTACTACTGCCACGTCTTCGCCGACCCCTGCCACGCCGACACGGTCTACGTCACCAACCTCAAGATGTGGAAGTCCACCGACGGCGGCAGCCGCTTCGAGCAGGTAACCACCCCCCACGGAGACAACCACGACCTGTGGATCGACCCCGACGATCCCCGCCACCTGGTTCAGGGAAACGACGGGGGGGCCTGTGTCTCCTTCAACGGCGGGCGAAGCTGGTCGAACATCTACAACCAGCTCACGGCGCAGCTCTACCGCATCGATATCGACAACCAATACCCCTACCGGGTCTACGCCACCCAGCAGGACAACGCCTCCATTTGCGTTCCCAGCGCCACCGAGTACGGCGCCATCGCCTGGGGCCACTGTTTTTCCCCCGGCACCGGGGAGAGCGGATTCATCGCCGTCCACCCCGAGAACCCCGACATCGTCTACCTGGGAGCGATAGGGAGCTCGCCGGGGGGCAACGGAGTGTTGCAGCGTTACGATCGCAAGACCGGGCAGATCCGCCTGGTGAACGTCTGGCCCGAGGAGTCGACGGGCTGGGCTCCCAAGGACCTCAAATACCGCTTCGCCTGGACCTATCCCATCGCCATTTCACCCCACGACCCCAACGTGCTCTACGCCGGCGGAAACATCCTTTTCCGCAGCCTCGACGGCGGTGGAAGCTGGGAAG
>JAPPFQ010000254.1 GCA_028875135.1 Acidobacteriota bacterium | reverse complement strand
TGCCTGGCCGCCTTCGGGACTGCCGGCGGGCTCGGATCTGGATTTCATGCGGAAGCAGTTGCTGGACGCCTACGATATCCGGTACGGCATCCTCAACTGCCTTTACGGGGCCGGCGGGCAGCTCAACCTGGAGTACGGAGCCGCGCTGGCCCGGGCCATCAACGACTGGCAGATCGCGGATTGGCTGGAACCTGAACCCAGGCTGCGCGCTTCCATTATCGTTCCCTACGAGGATGGGGACCTGGCGGCGGAGGAGATCGACCGGGTGGGAGACCATCCCGGGTTCGTTCAGGTTCTCCTGCTGGTTCGGACCAACGAGCCCCTGGGCCGGCCCAAGTACCGGAAGATTTACCAGGCCGCGCTGCGCCACCAACTGCCGGTGGGCATCCATTTCGGCGGTGCCGGAGCCGGGCCCATTACCGGGGCCGGCTGGCCCTCCCACTATATCGAGGACCATGGGGGGATGCCGCAGGCCTTTCAGGCCCAGGTCATCAGCCTCGTTTGCGAAGGCGTGTTCGAGCAGTTTCCCTCATTGAAAGTGGCCCTGGTCGAAGGTGGCTTTGCCTGGATGGCTCCGCTGATGTGGCGTTTGGACCGCTGCTGGCGCAAGCTGTCCGAGGAGACCCCCGCGCTGCGGCACCCTCCATCCACCTATATTCGCAAACATTTCTGGTTTACCAGCCAGCCCATGGAAGAGCCTCCCCAGCCGCGCTACTTCCGGCAGTTGCTGGAGCATATGGACGCCGATGACCGGATGATGTTTGCCACCGACTACCCCCACTGGGACTTCGATTCTCCGGAGAGCGCTCTGCCGGCCGGCCTCCCGCTTGAGTTGAGGAAGAAGATCATGTCGGAGAATGCGCGCAGTCTCTATGGTCTGGATTAACTCCCCTCCCCGATCTGCCTGCCCCAGCCAGGGCCGGCGCTCTTGGGGCACCCCCTGAAACCGGACGAGCCAATGGCTGAACACGTGGTGGCCACCCTTGGCGAGATACCGCCCGGAGGCCGGAAAATTGCCGAGGTCGAGGGCCGTTCCATCGGAGTCTTCAACCTGGACGGCCAGTTCTTCGCCCTCTTGAATCGTTGTCCCCACCAGGGAGGCCCCCTCTGCCTGGGACAGCAGTCCGGCTTGCTGCAGGCCCGCGTCCCGGGAGAGTACCGCTATACTCGCATTGGAGAAATCGTTCGATGTCCCTGGCACGGTTGGGAGTTCGATCTCAAGACGGGGCGGTCCTGGTTCGATCCGGTCAGGACCCGGGTTCGCAGCTATCGCGTGCGGGTGGAGACCCGGGAAGGCGAGGGCAGCGGGTGTGGGGAGGAAGCCGGACACCGGCCGGGACCCTATCGGGCGGAAACCTTTCCGGTTTCGGTTCGGCAACAATACGTGGTGGTCGAGATTCCCTGAGCGGAAGGCATCGTCGCGGGTGGGGAATCGCCCTTTCGGCTTACCTCAAACCAGTCAAGCGGGTTGTCCAGCAACGACATCCCCGAAGGACACGAAGGACCGATAACAGTTATCCACAACGGAAGAAAACGACAAACCACGAATGGACACGAATGAACACCAATTAGCTCAATGATGAGTTGTTGATTGGGGCGTGTGACAACCGATATCGAGGGGTTGCCTCCGAAGGACACAAAGTCAGACCAGGGTTACAATGCTGCTGAATCATTTGGGGGGCGCTTGTCATTGATTGAACTCCATCTGCATTTGTGTTTATTCGTGTTCATTTGTGGTTCGTCTTTATTGACGATTGCGTGTTTATTCGCGAATGATCCGCACCCCAGGGCGGGGGGGCGGCTAAACCGGACGAGCGGAGTCACCAGCGGAAACTGAGGGGAGGCGGATCTTTATGTGGCGAGGACCGGACCTGGCGGTGATCGGGCTCAATCTGGCGGTGATGGTCTGGATCGGCGTCTATTGCGCCCGCAAGAGCAAGTCCTCGGACGCCTACTTCCTGGCCGGGCGCAACATGGCCGGCTGGGTGGTGGGGATGTCGATGATGGCTACCATCGTCAGCTCCATGACCTTCCTGGCCACGCCGGGGTTTACCTATTCCGAAAACTGGCGCTACATGCCGGCCAACTTCACCTACCTGCTGGCCGCCATCCCCGGACTCCTTCTGTTCATGCCGCTCTTCAGGCGGGGTGGGTTCCGGTCCGCCTACGAATACCTGGAAAAGCGGTTCGGCACCTGGGCGCGGCTCTATGCCGGAGGGGCCTTCATCCTGTTCCAGATGTTTCGGCTGGGGGTGATCCTCTACGCGGTCTGCCTGCCCATCAAGGCCATGACCGGGTTTTCGCTGCCCTGGGTGATCGTGATCTTCGGGGTCCTGGTGGCCACCTACACCATTGCCGGAGGTCTGGAGGCAGTCATCTGGACCGACCTGATCCAGGGTTTTGCCTTGATCCTGGGTGGAATCATCTGCCTGCCGATCATCTTCGGGATGGTGCCGGGCGGCTTCGGCCAGGTGATGGGAGTGGCGCTGGCCGACGGCAAGCTCTCGGTGGGCAGCACCGCCCTGAACTTCTCCGAAAAGACCGTCTGGGTGACGGCGCTCATGCACCTGTTCCACTTCACCCAGTACATGTGCGTCAATCAGATGACCATTCAGCGCTACCAGGCCATGAAGACCACCGTCGAGGCCCGCAAGGGGATCGTCCTGAGCGCGGTCACCACCGTGGCCGTCTGGGTGTTCTTCAGCTTCATCGGGACGGCGCTATACGTGCTCTACAAGTACAACCCGGCTCCGGAAGTGGGTACGCTGCTTCCGGAAGAGGTCTACCCCTTCTTCATCCTCAGTCACGTCCCGGCCGGAGTGGCCGGCTTCGTGATCTCGGGACTGCTGGAGGCGGCCATGTCCACCCTCGACTCCAGCATCAACGCCTCGGCGGCCACGGTCACTACCGACTTCTATCGGCGGTTGTTGGCCCCGGACCGGTTGGAGCGCCACTACGTCACCTTCGGAAGGTGGGTTTCGGGATTCTTCGGAGTGGTCATGATCGCCATCGCCCTCATCATCCACTTCACCCGTACCGAGACCTTGCAGGACCTTCAAGCCACCCTGATCTCCATCATGAGCGGGGGCCTGCTGGGACTGTTCCTGCTGGGCCTGTTGACGCGACGGGTGGACGGCCGCTCGGCCCTGCAGGCCACCATGGTCACGCTGGCCGGGGTCTGCCTGTGGCTGTTCATCGACAGCCGGTTGGGGTCCGAGCTGTTTCCGTCCCTTGCCGCCCTGCTTCCCGACAAGTTCTGGATCATCGTGCTGGGCAACACCTTCCTGTTTGTGCTGGGAGTCCTGCTGAGCTACGGGTCCCGGCGCAGGCCGGATCGGGACCTGACCGATCTGACCGTCTGGACCGGGAAGACCGAAGAGGCGCAGGCCTGAAGGGTGCGGATCGGCTGGTGTAGGGCCCCCCTACACCGGGTAGGTCAAATCTTTCTCCAGCGGATAGAGGGAACGCCGCACGTTTCGGTAGTTGAAGTGTGCGGGGTTGGCGCTGGTGGATCCGGCTGTGTCCACCAGGATGGTGCGGTGGGCGATGGGTTCGTAGGCGGCCCGGGGGGCGACCACTCCCTTGACCACCAGGATCTTCTTCTTTTCGGGCCTGAGTCCCAGGGTCCAGAGCTGTTCCAGGCTTCGGGGGGCCATTCGCATACTGGTCAGCACCAGGGTGTTCTGGCGCGGTGTTTCCACCACCGCCGTCACTCCCTGATCGAAGACCCCCTGGCCGCCATGCCGCGGACGGCTTTCGGTGGAGCGCCCGTCGGCGATGGAGCGGATGCGGCCTTCGACCCGCTGGGGACGGCCGTGGAGGGTGTCGCTCCTGGCGCCTACCGTCAACTCGATCGACTGCCGCACCCCCATTTGCACGCAGGCAGACACGGCCTCGGGATCGTAGAGCGACACCAGGGTCTCCGAGGCCTGCTGGCGCAGGATTTCCTCCAGCAGGATGGTGGAATCGCCCGGGCTGCCACCGCCGACATTGTCCCCCACATCCATCAACACGACCGGGCCACCTGATTCCCGGGCAGCGCTGCGGACGGCCTCGGTCGGGCCGGGAAGGTCGCCGAGGAACTCGCTGCGGCGCTCCCAGGCTCGTTCCGCCAACCAGCGGGCCGCCTTGCGCGCCAGTTCTTCGTCTCCGTCGGCGATGGCCAGGAAGGAGGCTCCCATCTCTTCCACGTCGGAATAGTAGAAGCCCATGGCCGTGCTGGCCGAGAGAATCCCTGGCCATTCCAGCACCGACTGCACGTCCCGGTAGAGCTCCCTGGCCGGCGCCTCCTCCGTGTACTGCCGGGTGATGTTGAGCAGCAGGGGAGGCTGCTCCAGGGCCTGGACCGGGGCAATTTCGCCTTGCAAGGTCCGCGCCATCAGGCCGGCGGCCTCCAGGCCGCGCTCTCTCTGGTCCAGGTGGGGGTTGGACCGGTAGACCACGATGCCGTTGGTGATGCGGGCCATCTTGCCGGAAATGTTGGCATGCAGGTCGATCACGGCCAGGATGGGAATCCGGGGCCCCAGCACCTGGCGGAAGCGGGCGGCCAGCTCTCCGTCGGCGTCGGGGTGGCTTTCGGACACGGCCGCCCCGTGCAGGGCGACCAGCAGCCCGTCCAGCGGCAGGGCCGCGCGCAGGGCACCGGTGAGATCGGCAGACAGCTCTTCGAAGGAGTCGCCGGGAATGGGGGCCGAAGGGATGCCGTAGGCGGCCATCAGCGGCACCGGCTCGAACCCGTATTCCCGGGCGCCCTCGAGAAATCCGCCGAGCTGGTGGTGGGTGCCCTCCCAGCGCTCCAGCAGCGCTTTCCCTCGAGTCAGGTCGGTGTCCTTGAAGTGCTGGTAGGGCGTGGGAATGGGAGAAAAGCTGTTGGACTCGTGCAGAAACCCGGCGATACCGACGCGTTTCATGGGAATTTCCTGGGAAGGCTGCGGATCAGGTCAGGCGCTGGAAGCCGGTTTGCTTGACGGGGCCTCCGATTCGCTGCTCGATGTCTCCCTTCTCGATGGCCTCTGCCAGCTCCTTGAACACCGGTTCCACCGCGACGGCGTAGGACTCCACGTGGTGGGGCTGGTGCGCCAGGGTCAGTTGGACCCGCGACGCCGCCATGTAACCAGCCTTCAGCATGCGCACCGTGAACAGCGTCTCGAGGGCCAGGACCCTGGGATGGTCCAGCACGAAGCCGGCGTTCACGTTGTGGCCGTTCACGGAAAGCGGCAGGCCATACTTGGCCCCCAGCGCCAACCAGACCTGCTTGATCTGCTCCCCGATCCGGTCCACGTGGCTGACCACGTCGATGCGCATCATCTTGCGAATGGCCGCCAGCGCGGCCGCCGGGCCCACCCCCTCGGTCCAGAAGGAGCTGGAGATAAAGGATCCCTGGGCCGCCTGCATGGTGGCCTCGTTGCCGATCACGGCTCCCATGGGGTGCCCGTTGGCCGTCGACTTGGCGAAGACCGCCATATCGGGGTAAACGCCGTACCTGAGATGGGCTCCTCCCAGGGCGTGCTTCCAACCGCTGGAAACCTCGTCGAAGATCAGCTTGGCGCCGTGTTTGCTGCAGAGATCCTTCACCCCCTGCAGGAAGCCGGGAGGGGGATGGTCTCCTCGGGTGGCTTCCATCACCACCGCGGCCAGGGGCTCGCCGCTGGTCTCGAAGATCCGCTCCAGTTGATCCAGCCGGCCGAATTGGAAGGGGAGCGTGGTGCCGCCCAGATTGTAGGGCACGCCGGCCGGGTCCAGGCCCTTCAGCAGGTGGTCTCCCAGTCGGTCCTGGTCGGTGCCCACGTTGGTGGCCATGTACCAGTCGTGCCAGCCGTGGTATCCGCAGATGGCGACCCTCTGGCGCCCGGTGGC
>JAPPFQ010000037.1 GCA_028875135.1 Acidobacteriota bacterium | reverse complement strand
GTGGAGAACGGGCAGGTGGTGGATACCGTCGTCGTGACCAACGGCGGGGACTCCGACCTCAAGATAGGGCAACACCTGGAACGATCGCTGGTTGAAGAGAGGAACAACCGCCTCAAGGCCGACAACAAGCGATTGGTCGAATTCGAGCCCTATTCCTTCTGTCTGACCGCCTGGGAGGAAGACCGCTTTGTCATTGCCCAGGCCAATGTGGAACTGGATTCTCAGGGACGGATCGCAAGCCCCTTGGTGAATGCCCGGCAAGCCGGCAACTTCGTGCTCAAGAACCGGGAAGAGATCGACTACATCGACGTTTCTCCCAAGCAGCTGGTCAGTGTGGCTGCATCTCTGATCCCCTTCCTGGAGAATGACGACGCCAACCGCGCGCTGATGGGGTCCAATATGCAGCGGCAGGCGGTGCCGCTCCTGCGGGCCGAGGCGCCTTACGTGGGCACCGGAATGGAACGGGTCACAGCTCACGACTCAGGGGCCGTTGTGCTTTGCCGTCGATCGGGCGTGGTGGACAGTGTCGATTCCGAGCGGATTATCGTAAGGGTTGAAACGGGAGAGAACGGCCAACTGTCTCGAGAGGTTGGAGCCGACATCTATCAGCTCAAGAAGTTTCGACGCTCCAACCAGAACACCTGCATCAACCAGAAGCCGATCATAACCAAGGGTGACCGGGTGCAGGCCGGACAGGTCCTGGCCGACGGGCCCTGCACCGACCTGGGAGAGCTGGCTCTGGGCCGAAACGTCCTGGTCGGATTCATGCCCTGGCGAGGCTACAATTTCGAGGATGCCATCCTGGTCAGCGAACGACTCATCAGAGACGACTACTACACCTCCATCCACATCGAAGAGTTTGAAATCGAGGCCCGCGACACCAAGCTGGGACCCGAGGAGATCACTCGGGATATTCCCAACGTGAGCGAGAGCTTCCTGCGGGACCTGGACGAAAGCGGGATCATCCGTATCGGGGCCAGCGTCAAGCCCGGCGACGTCATTGTGGGCAAGGTCACCCCCAAGGGGGAAACCCAGTTGACTCCCGAGGAAAAGCTGCTGAGAGCCATCTTCGGGGAGAAGGCGGGCGATGTGCGCGATGCTTCTCTCATCACGCCGCCCGGAATTGAAGGCGTGGTGGTTGACGTCAAGGTCTTTTCCCGAAAGGGCCAGGAGAAGGACGAGCGCGCCAAGGCTATCGAGGACCACGAAATCGAGCGAATCGAGAGGAATCTCAACGATGAAATGCGGATTCTGACCGGCGAGCGCAACAAGCGCATTTGCGAACTGCTGGAGGGGGAGGTTCTCACTGCCGATCTGGTCCACGAGCGGAGCCGAAAACGAATTCTGGCGCGCCGCACGCGGTTGAGCCGGGAGATCATTCAACGCCTGGGAGCCAGGGATCTGGGTCGGGTCAAGATCGGCCGCAAGGATCCAAAACTGAAGTCCCAGATCCTGCAAATCGAGAAAATGACCCAACGGCAGATCGAAGTGCTTCAGGCTCTTCATGAGGACAAATTGTCCAAGTTGAAGAAGGGCGACGAGTTGCCACCCGGAGTCATCAAGTTGGTCAAAGTCTATGTAGCCATGAAACGGAAGCTCTCGGTGGGCGACAAAATGGCCGGGAGGCATGGCAACAAGGGAGTCATCGCGCGGATTCTGCCCGAAGAGGATATGCCCTATCTGCCGGACGGAACCCCCGTCGAAATCGTCTTGAACCCCTTGGGCGTTCCCTCCCGCATGAATGTGGGACAGATCCTGGAAGCCCATCTGGGTTGGGCCGCCCGGGCTCTGGGGTTGCATTTTTCCACGCCCGTCTTCGACGGCGCCACCGAGCGGGAAATCAAGTCCCAACTGGACGGCGCCCGGCTTCCCCTTTCCGGGAAGACTTACTTGTGTGACGGTCTGACAGGAGAACGCTTCGAGCAGAAGGTCACGGTGGGCTACATCTACATGCTGAAGCTGTCTCACCTGGTTGACGACAAGATTCATGCCCGCTCCATCGGACCTTACTCGCTCATCACCCAACAGCCTCTGGGCGGCAAGGCTCAGTTCGGAGGCCAGAGATTCGGGGAGATGGAGGTCTGGGCGCTGGAGGCTTATGGCGCCGCACACATCCTGCAGGAGCTGCTGACCGCCAAAGCCGACGATGTCTATGGTCGCGCCAAGATCTACGAGGCCATTGTCAAGGGTGAGGCAGCCATCGAGCCCGGCTTGCCCGAATCCTTCAACGTCTTGATTCGTGAGCTGCAGAGTCTCTGTCTGGATGTGGAGTTGCTGAAGAAGTACGAGGAAAACTAGAAGCGGTAAGCAGTCTTGTTTGGTGGGCTTGCCGATGGGTGGCCCGGGGCTGGGACCGCAAGGCAATACCAACTACGGGAGTCGGCTTCTCAAGGAGGCGATCGTGTTTGGACCAAACCCTCATGACAGGGGAAACTTCACCGCTGACTTTGACAGCATCCGGATCAGCCTGGCCTCGCCGGACACGATCCGATCCTGGTCCAAGGGTGAAGTCACCAAACCTGAGACCATCAATTACCGGACCTTCAAGCCGGAGCGGGACGGCCTGTTCTGCGCCAAGATCTTTGGCCCCGTCACCGATTGGGAGTGTCTCTGCGGGAAGTACAAGAGGATGAAGCACCGGGGAGTGATCTGCGACAAGTGCGGGGTCGAGGTCACTCTGTCCAAGGTTCGTCGGGAGCGTCTGGGCCACATCGAATTGGCCAGTCCCTGCTCGCATGTCTGGTTCTTCAAGGGGTTGCCCAGTCGGATCGGGCATCTGCTGGATCTGAGCCTGCGAGAGTTGGAGCGTATCCTCTATTTCGAGGCCTACGTGGTTCTGGATCCCGGCGACACTCCCCTGAACGAAAAGGAAGTCCTGGGCGAAGAGAAGTATCGACAAATGATGGAGGAGTTTCCGGGGAAGTTCGAGGCCCTGATGGGCGCCGAAGCGATCAAGCAGCTCCTGAAGCAGATCGATATCGAGGAACTGTCCATCGATCTCCGCTATCGAATGAAAACCGAGACGTCCCAGCAGAAAAAGCTCAAGTTCTCCAAGCGCCTCAAAGTCGTGGATGCCTTTCGAAAGTCGGGAAACAAGCCGGAATGGATGATCCTGGACGTGATTCCGGTGATCCCGCCGGAACTCCGCCCACTGGTGCCCCTGGATGGTGGGCGTTTCGCCACGTCCGATCTCAATGATCTCTACCGGCGGGTGATCAATCGCAACAATCGGTTGAAGAAACTTATCGAGCTGCATGCGCCCGACGTGATTGTTCGCAACGAAAAGCGCATGCTCCAGGAAGCCGTGGATGCGCTCTTCGACAACGGCCGGAGGGGGCGCGTATTGCGCGGCGCCAACAATCGTCCCTTGAAGTCCCTCTCAGACACTCTGAAGGGCAAACAGGGCCGCTTCCGCCAGAACCTGCTGGGCAAGCGTGTGGACTACTCCGGACGCTCGGTGATCGTGGTCGGTCCCGACCTCAAGCTGCACCAGTGCGGGCTCCCGAAACGGATGGCCCTGGAGCTCTTCAAGCCCTTTATCTTCAACCGGCTGGAACAGGACGGGCACTGCACCACCATCAAGGCCGCCAAAGAAATGGTGGAGCAGCAGGACCCCATCGTGTGGGATATCCTGGAGGAAGTCATTCGGGAACATCCCGTTTTGCTCAATCGCGCGCCCACCCTGCACCGTCTGGGGATTCAGGCCTTCGAGCCCATTCTGGTCGAGGGGAAGGCCATCCAGATCCACCCGTTGGTGTGCACGGCCTTCAACGCCGACTTCGACGGGGATCAGATGGCGGTTCACATCCCCCTGTCGCCGGAAGCCCAGATCGAAGCTTCGGTTCTGATGCTTTCAGCCAACAACATATTGTCGCCCTCGAACGGCATCCCGATCGCCGTTCCCTCCCAGGACGTGGTTCTGGGCTGTTATTACCTGACCATGTCCAAGCCGGGAACCCGGGGAGAGGGACGCGCATTCGGCAGCAGTGAGGAAGTGTTGCTGGCCCTGGAGATGGGTGAAGTGGAGACGCTCACGCCCATTCGCTTTCGCTACAGCGGGGAAGTGGTTGACCTCAGCAACGCTTATGACGACCAGAGCGTCCTGCACACCGAAGTCATCACCCTCAAGCGGGATTTCATCAATACGACCGTGGGGCGGGTCATCCTCAACGATCATCTTCCCCAGGCCTTGCCGTTTGTGAACGGACTGCTCAAGAAAAAGGGCTTGTCCCAACTGGTGCAGTATTGCTATTTGCGATTGGGCCTGGAGAAGACCGTCCAGGTGCTGGACGAAATCAAGTCCCTTGGTTTCTCATACGCCACCAAGGCCGGAATTTCCATCGGGGTCGAGGATCTGCTCATTCCGGATGCAAAATCCAAGCTGGTGGACAATGCCGAAACGGAGGTTCTCAGCGTCGAGGGACAGTATCAGGAAGGGGCCATCACCAAGGGAGAGCGCTACAACAAGGTGATCGAAATCTGGTCGGACGTCACCGAGAAGGTTGCCGACGAGATGATTCACGGAATCGAACGCAAGAACCAGGAAGGGAAGGAGTTCAATCCGATTTACATCATGGCGGATTCCGGGGCTCGAGGCTCCAAGCAGCAGATCCGTCAGTTGGCCGGGATGCGTGGCCTGATGGCCAAACCCTCGGGCGAGATCATAGAAACCCCGATCAAGGCCAATTTCCGGGAGGGTTTGACCGTGCTGCAGTACTTCATCTCGACCCATGGGGCTCGCAAGGGGTTGGCCGACACTGCCCTGAAGACGGCTGACTCGGGGTATCTCACCCGGCGGCTGGTCGATGTGGCCCAGGACGTGATCATTTCCGAGGAAGACTGCGGAACCCTGGATGGCATCTGGGTTGGACCCATCGTGGAGAGCGGTGAGATTATCGAGCCGCTCCGGGATCGAATCGTGGGCCGGGTGTCGTTGGAGGAGATCAAGGACTACGAGAACAGCACTATCGTCGGCGTCAACCAGGAGATCACCGAAAACCTGGCCAGCGAAATACAGGGAGCCGGAGTGGAACGGGTCAAGATCCGGTCGGTGCTCACCTGCGAATCCCGCCGGGGGGTGTGCGTAAGGTGTTACGGCCGCAACCTGGGCGCGGGTAACATGGTTGAACTGGGTGAAGCCGTGGGAGTCATTGCCGCTCAGTCCATCGGGGAGCCGGGGACTCAGTTGACCATGCGCACTTTCCACATCGGTGGCGCCGCCAGTCGGGTTTCGGAGCAGTCCACCCTGGAAGCGCGGAACGACGGGCTGATCCGTTTCATCAATCTGGCCACGGTGCGCAACAAGCAGGGGGACCTGGTCGTCATGAATCGCAATGGCCTGATCGCTGTCGTGGATGAAAAAGGCCGCGAGAAGGAACGCTACTCGGTCGTGTACGGCGCCAAGATAAAGGTCGAAGAAGACCAGGCCGTGCGTGTCGGGGAAGAACTGGTGGAGTGGGACCCCTATACCTATGCCATTCTCACCGAAGCGGGGGGCGTCATCCAGTTCAAGGATCTGTTGGAAGGCGTGACCATGGAGGAGGAAGTGGATGAGGTCACCAGCCTGTCCCATTGGATGGTGACCGAGTCGCAGGATGAAAAGCGACAGCCTCAGATCATCATCAGGAGTAGTGACGGAAAGGGCGGAGGCAAGACCCGGACGGCGAAGACGGTGAAGAAATATCTCATGCCCTCCCGGGCCCATCTGATGGTGACTGACGGCGAAGAGGTGCATCCCGGCGACATCCTGGCCAAGATTCCCAGGGAAACCACCAAGACCAAGGACATCACCGGGGGACTGCCCCGCGTGGTGGAGTTGTTCGAGGCCCGCAAGCCCAAGGAAACTGCGGTCATCACCGAGATCGACGGCGTGGTGAGG
>JAPPFQ010000411.1 GCA_028875135.1 Acidobacteriota bacterium | reverse complement strand
GGCGTCCCTTTCATCCCCGACTCTTTCTCCCCCCCCCCCCGCCCCCCTACCACCCCCCCCCCCCCCCCCCCCCGCCGCATGCATGAAGGCCGGCGTGTTTCGATCTCAGGAAACGAACACGAGGACCCGATTCCCCGGGTACTCCAGGTCGCCGGACCCCGAGAGAGTCCAGCACAGGGCATCCTATGGCCCTCTTTTTCGCTGGATCGGCGTCAAAGTCGTGGATTGGTCTCATGGCGTCGCTCGGTGGCTCTCAGGTTTCCCCCTGTTGTGGGATTGCGCCGACGACGGGTGCGCCTGTCTCAACAGACGGGCTCGCAGGAACGGCCGCTGAAGCCCCTCAGTCGGTCTCGTCCAGCAGGCCGTGCTCTTCGGCCGAGTCGTGGAATCCATAGGCTTCGGCCAGCTCCGGGGGAGCGTCGACGTCGATGGACTCGTCCTCCAACATGCGCCCGAAGGCATGCTTCATTTCTTCCTCGGTTTCGACCCTCAAGACGGTCCTGCCGCGCTCGGTCTTGGTTTCGGTAATCATCGGGTGATCTCCCTTTCGTGCTGATGGGTTTCATGGGCAACGGCTCGCATTGCCTTTTCTACGGTGAGTGCAGCGTAGGCGTCCGGCTTTGCCTTGTCGGCCCGCCTCCGGGCGAGCTCCTCGCGGAGCTGGAGGGGGTTGGCCCCGGCCTTGAGCTGGTCCTTGACCCAGGCCCAATCCCTTTCCGACTGACTGATGCGGTTGGGCCGCGGTCGAGCCGGCCGGCGCCCGCGGCCGGTGGCGAGGGGCGCATCCCTTGCCGTGCGCATCTCGGGCGCGGGCAGGGCCCGGAAGTCGTCGGGCGAGACCGGCTTTCCGCCCCGGTCGATCCAGGAGACCAGGGCGCGGTCCCGCCCTTCCTTATGATTCCGGTAACCGGGCCAGCGCATGACGCGGGCGACTTCCGAGCAGGCGGGATCGCCGCCGTACTGAGCAGCCAGACTGCGCATGGTGGCCTCGGCCTGGCCGGGGGTCCACTGGCCGCGCGCGGTGTCCCAAAGGACTTGATAGTGATCCGTACTGGAGCGGAGCAAGTGACGCGGCTGAGGGATGACGCCTCGGGCGGCGTCACCCAGCAGACGCTTGAGGTTCTCCGGGCCGTTGTCGTCGAGGTCCACCTGGAGCCTGCACACGTCGGCAATGTCGTCCTTCTCCCGCCGGGTGGAGTCTTCGCGGACGGGATTGACTCCAAGGTAGATGTCGTAGCGCTGCGCATTCAGGTAGCGCAGCCAGGACTGGGTGCGCCCGGCCGCCGTCCCGGCCGGGGCGAAGCGTTGCTCGACACGGCCGTCAGGAGCTGCGCGGGGGATGGCGAGAATGGCCACACGGTCGCTCCGGTCAAACATGCTGTTGAGAAACCGGATAGCTGTTGGGTCTCGCATAAACCACCATGGGGAATGGCATGGCAATACGCCTATCAGCGTTCTCTCAGGGGGAAACCCCAATGTTGCGGAACCAGGCCACCGGCGCGCTCAAGTTCCGCTTTGTGACCTCGAGGCGGCGCGGCCGGTCAGTAGCCAGTTAGCAGCCAGACAACAGCGGGACGTGCTTTGAGACTGCGCTCCTTTTCAAAGCCTACCTAGCGGTTGCCCCCCGAGCCGTTGCGTCCGGACACGAACTCGAATGGGAGGGGCTTCCAGGTGAACCGCTTCTTTTCGAGAGAATAGCTCCCGACCGAAATAGCGTCCTCGACGTAGCGACGGCCCTCCCCCCGCGTCATGTGAACCACCATCGAAATTCCATCGACGACGCTGCGGCAGACGGCCTCCCAGGGCAGGCCGCCCTCGGCCATCATGGCGCAACTCGCCAGCCGCTGCAGCGCTCCCTCGCAGTTGTTGGCGTGGACGGTGGTGAGGCTGCCGCCGTGGCCCGTATTGAGCGCCTGGAGCAGGTCGGCGGCCTCCCCGCCCCGAACCTCCCCGACAACGATGTGATCGGGACGGTGCCTGAGCGCGTGCTTGACCAGGTCTCGGATCTTGACGGGAGAGTCCTCCCGGCCGCCGGCCTCGAAGCGGACGGCGTTTGGGTGGTCGACGCGAAGCTCCAGAGTGTCCTCGATCGTGACGATGCGCTCTCCCTCGGGTAGCAGAGCAATCAGAGCATTGAGCAACGTCGTCTTGCCCGACCCGGTGCCTCCTGAAACCAGGATGTTGTGACGGCTCTTCAGCGTGTTGCGGATTTCCTCCAGAACCTCAGGCGGCAGAGATCCCATCTCGACCAGGTCCTCGGCCGAAAAGCTGCGGTTGCCGAAGCGCCGGACGGTAATGGTGACTTGAGGCGAGGCGGGCGGCACACAGACGGCCACCCGGGAGCCGTCGGCGAGGCGAGCGTCAATGGTCGGCGTCCTGGCCGGATCGAGCGACAGGGGCCGGCAGATCTGGATGGCGGCCCGCATCAGGGCCTCCCCGTCCAGGTCCGGAGCCGGGTAGGCGATGAGGCGGCCCTCCCGTTCGATCCAAACGGCGCGGGGGCCGTTGATCATGACTTCGGAAACGTCCGGATCGGCCAGGACCGGCTCCAGGCCGGGGAGAAACGGGCGAAGATGCTCGATGCCGCTGGCGTGGCTCATATCCTTCCCTCCTCCCGCAGCCTCCAATAACTGCGGTCGCGGGGCAGGTAGTGAGGCTTCAGGTAGACCCGCACCGGCGGGGCGCTCTGCTGGCCGTCGTAGGGCAGGCAGATGGCCTGATAGTTCGACAGCAGCGTGAAGTCGCGGGGGTGAAACACGGACTCGCGGCTTTCCCGGAATCCCTTGGTGGTGCCAAGCTGGGTCCGGCCCCCTCCGCCGGGCGTTCCGGTCAGCAGCGAGACGCCGCCCCGGTCGATGGTCTCGGTAATGGAGAAGTTGGGTTTCATGCGGGGCACCTGGCCGCACATGTCGCTGGCGATCTTGGCGCTGGCCTCGTCGCTCAAGGACAGGAAAATGCGGGTCCGCAGGGTCTGGAGCAAGGTGCGCCAGGCCTCCCCGCCGTGGACCACGCTGCGCAACGAGGAAATCGACTGAGTAGCCACGATGGGGATGCAGCGGCTTTGACGGGTGCGGGCGAAGGCCTGCTCGTCACCGGCCGGGTCGTCCTGCCCGACCGTGGCGAAGGCCTGGTACTCGTCGCAAATGAAGACAGCCGGGCGGAAGTACTGGTTCGGATTGCGGGCCATCAGGGGCGGCCGGCGCAGCAAGGCCTGGAGCCAGGCCTGCTTGAGCATGACGCCGATAGTCCTGGCGAGGGCCATGTTGGTCCCTGCCGGCATGTTCAAGGCCAGAACTTTCCCCTGCTCGATCAGGTCGGCAAGGGGAGGGAGGCGGCGCTTCAGGCCCGGAAGCGGAGGCGGGAGAGGTTCCCCCTCGGGAAGCGCCGCCTGCCGGCCGCCGGGGCGGTCATCGTCCGGCGGGTCCGGACAGAAGATGTCGGCCACGTCGGGCTGGTCGAAGAGCGACAGGAAGACGCTGATGCCTTCTACAATGGAAGTCCGGAGCTTGACATCGAGGTTCCGCCAGTCCTTCGAGTACCAGAGCTCAACGGCGTCCAGGGTTTCACCCACTTCACGGCCGGGGCCGCGGCCGGGTTCGAGCTTCCAGGCGATCCCAAGCTCCATGAGCCTGTCCTGAAGCTCTTGGGCCCAGGGAGCCACGGCTTCCTCTCCGGAGAAGCGCCAGTCCCAGCGGTCGAGCACTTCGTGGTTTTCGGAAAGGACGCCAGTGGGTATCCGCACCTGCGACGGGCAGGCCGACTCCGCATGGGCGCGGGCCTTCTCGATCCTCTCGGAGAGCAGGTCCGGATCAATGGCGCAGCGGTAGATGTCTCTCAGCGTCACCCAGCCGCCCGGCATGATGCGGTGAAGCTCGATGGTCCAGCGGACCAGGTTGGTATAGGCCTGTTGCCAAAACGGCTCTTTCGATTTGCCGAAAAGCTGGTTGAGCAAGGTGGAGATGGTATAGGCCAGGGAGTAGCTGTCGAAGTCCGGATCGTCCAGGGGGTTCCACTGCCAGGAGCCCTTGAGGCCGATCTCCATGTAGTCGTCTCCCCGCCCGGCCGCCTCTAGGATCTTCCGGATCGAGTAGCAGAAGTCGCCCTTGACTTCCAGCACTAGGCCGGCCGCGCGCCGGCGGGGATCGTCGGCGGCCCAGGACAGGATCTGCTCGGCGAAGGGATGCATGCATGCGCTCGTCTTGCCGCTTCCCACAGCCCCGAAGATGGAAACGCCGGTGTAAAGGCCGCGCTCGGGAATGACCAGCCACTCCGGCCGACTGGCCTCTCGCGGCTCGATCGGATGGTGGACCTCGCCCACGACAAGGGACAGGGACTCGTCCTCCGGCGCGGCCGGCCAGGGCGGAAGGCCCCCCGCAGCGGCAGGGGCCTTGCTGCCCCTCCGGGGAGCCAGCCATATCTGCCAGATCGAAAGAATGAGCAGGCCGGCGAGAAAAACGGCCAGGCCCGGTATGGCTATGTAGACCCCGGCGAATACCGTGTACATCAGGGGATCTGTGGCGTGAATCAGGTCGAGCAGGGCGGCCTCTCCCGGGGCCGGCCAGGGATCGAGCCACACCCGAAGGCCTACGGCCGCCAAGGCCAGGTTGACGAGAATGACTTGTCTCCAGGTCTTCATCCGAAAAGCCTTCCCGCACGGGATCACTGATGGTGGGAGCGACCCCCGAAAAGAGGGGGCAAGGTGTCCGGAGGCCTGTCCGGCCTTGCCCCCTCTCGTGGCGCATCAGCGGCTAAAATATGGGGGTCGCTCCCACCACCAGCACCCCTCCGGTGCGCCACGCCGCCGCGGCGCGCGGGAGGAGGACACGCGAGGCTCAGCCTCGCTTCGATTGGTCGCACGGGACGCGGGAAATCCGTGCTGTCCCGCGTCCAGTGCTGCGTTTCGGGGAAGTTCCCGACCACAATGGCGGGGAAAACGCCCTCTGAGAGAGAGGCGTCGTAGTCGTTGAAATCATGTCCGGCCTAGGTGTCCGACCCCACGTTTGTAAGGCGGACACCCCCCCGACGGCACCGCCTTGACCCCCAGAGGCGGAAATGGTCGATCATTCCACGGCCATTTGACAGCGGGCTTTCCCGCGCGAGCTGGTTCATCTTCTTGAGTGTAGCGTTGAGACCGCCATAGCGTTCAACGGTGTCCCAGTCGGCCCCTGCGACTGCTTGGCGAAGGGCGAGAAGTTCTGTCTCGGCCTCGCTCATGTCTCCGGCCGTCCAGGATTGCAGCACCCGCTCGGCGCGGTCGAGGAGGTGCTGCTCCCAGGCGACCGCAACCACTTCGACGCGCCTGCCGGCAGCGCGGAGCTTCTCCCAAAGCTGCCCGTGGGCGGCTCCCCAGGATTGCAGCTCGGTAGGGGTTCCCATGCCGGGGTCGATGTAGGTGAAAACGCCCCGGTCCTGCTCAACGGCGATGGGCATCTTGATGTGGAAATACCGGACGCGGCCGTTGGCCCGTCCTGCATAGATTCGTTTGGGGAGCAGGCCTCGCTCGATCCCGAGTTGCTCGAAGCAGGAGACCTTCTCCGGCTCGGTGGGCAGCCAGGGCAGCTCCGGATGGTCGAGCACGAAGTCGAGCGACAGCAGCCGCCGCCGGGTAACCTCAATCGAGGATTCCCGGCGGTGACGGACGTTGGCAATTCCCAGCTCGCGGTAGACGGCCTTGCCGAAGATGCGGCAAATCCGCCGCCCGTCGGTGATATCGGCTGCCGCTATGGGTCGGCTGGAAATTCGCACTTCGAGCAATGCCTGAATGAAGCGTCTGGCCGTGCGGTCGGTCGTTGCCAGGAAAGCGTCCAGTTGGTCGCGGGTGAAAAGCCCCGAGTGCAGGCAGACCAGGGTGATCCATTCGGCCTGTTGCCGGGGGAAGCCA